>JANOEV010000042.1:0-2152 GCA_031413695.1 Burkholderiales bacterium | reverse complement strand
GCCGGCGTTAACCGCCCTGATGTTGCGCAACGTCAGGGCAACTATGCGCCGCCGCCCGGCGCCTCGCCGATCATGGGTCTGGAAGTTTCCGGTGAGGTGGTTGGGGTCGGGACCAACGTGGCGCGCTGGAAGATCGGCGATCAGGTTTGTGCACTTACCCCGGGCGGTGGCTATGCGGAGTTTTGCACAGTGCCTGCCGCGCATTGCTTGCCAATTCCCCCTGGACTATCGATGCTTGAAGCGGCGGGCGCACCGGAGAATTTTTTTACCGTCTGGGTGAACGTGTTTGAAACCTGCGCCCTGAAGGCGGGAGAGAAATTTCTGGTCCACGGTGGTTCAAGCGGTATCGGATTGACCGCGATTCAACTGGCCAAAGCATTCGGTGCAGAGGTCTTTACCACTGTCGGCAACGAAGAAAAAGTGGCGTTTTGCAAATCAATCGGCGCGGATCACGTTTTTAACTATAAGACGCAGGACTGGATGAATGAGATCGCGACGATCACCGGGAAGAAGGGTGTGAATGTGATCCTCGACATGGTCGGCGGTTCATACATTGAAAGGAACCTGCGCTCACTGGCCATGGAAGGACGATATTGTTTCATCGCGTTTTTGGAAGGCGGCAAGGTCGAGGTCGACTTCCGGCCGTTGATGATGAAACGGCAAACAATCACCGGTTCAACGTTACGCGCACGACCGGATGCGCAGAAGTCGGCGATAGCGGTCGCGCTCGAAGCCAAGGTTTGGCCTCTGCTGTCCACCGGAACGGTCAAGCCGGTGATTAATCATACGTTTGCGCTCGAGTCGGTTGCCGAGGCACATCGGCTGATGGAGTCAAGTGCACATATCGGCAAGATCATGTTGAAGGTAATGGCGTAACCGCTGTCGTATTTCTTGATGAAAACGAAAAAGCCGGACTTGTCAGTCCGGCTTTTTTATGTTCGCGCGCCGCTCAAAACCTAGAACGGAATATCGTCATCCATATCATCGAACTTTGCGGCGCCACCTTTATTTGCCGCCGGTTTTGACGCGCCGCCCGGACTTGGCGCAGACGCGCGTGAATACTCGCCGCCGCCCGCATCGCCGCTACCCATACCCTGGCGCGAACCGAGCATTTTCATTTCATCAGCGATGATTTCGGTGGTGTACTTTTCAACACCGTCCTTATCCGTCCACTTGCGCGTTTGCAGTTTGCCCTCAATGTAGACTTGCGAGCCCTTCTTGAGATATTCGCCGGCAATCTCGGCAAGGCGCCGATAGGTTGCGATACGGTGCCATTCCGTTTTTTCCTGCTTTTCGCCTGACGTCTTGTCTTTCCATGACTCGGTGGTGGCAATCGAAAAATTCGTGATCGCAGTGCCGTCTGGCATGTAGCGTGTTTCTGGGTCGCGGCCAAGATTGCCGACGAGAATGACCTTGTTGACTGATGCCATGATTGCTCCTGCGTTTTTATGGGTTTTACGTTACTTGGTGAACTAGCGGCTTTATTTTACCCGCCATTTGCCGGCAATATCATTGTCCAAAACGTCGAAATCTGTTCAGAATGAAACCGGAAAAGAGTATTATTGCTGGTTGCTCTTGCCTCTTGTATGTCGCCAAAAACAAGGTGGTAAAGGGTACAAATGGCGGCGGATCTATCCCGATTCAGCGGTCAGGTACTTTTGAATAGATAGCGCATGGACTTTATTAAAATACGCGGCGCCCGCACCCACAATCTCAAAAACGTCAGCCTTGACCTGCCGCGGCATTCATTGGTGGTCATTACCGGGTTGTCAGGTTCCGGAAAATCCTCGCTCGCGTTCGACACCTTGTATGCCGAGGGCCAGCGCCGCTACGTTGAATCACTTTCGGCATATGCACGTCAATTTCTGCAGCTGATGGAAAAACCCGATGTCGATCTGATCGAGGGGCTGTCGCCCGCCATTTCAATCGAGCAAAAAGCGACCTCACATAACCCGCGTTCGACAGTCGGTACGGTGACGGAAATTCATGACTACCTGCGGCTGTTGTTTGCGCGCGCCGGAACGCCCTATTGCCCGGAACACCAGCTACCGCTTGAGGCACAAACCGTTTCGCAAATGGTCGATACGGTTTTGTCACTGCCGCAGGACACAAAATTGATGCTGTTGGCGCCTGCAGTCGTTGGACGCAAGGG
>JANOEV010000041.1:0-1866 GCA_031413695.1 Burkholderiales bacterium | reverse complement strand
GGTAGCCTTAGCAAATTGGGAACCCTGAAACGTCTTCCCGCAACCGGCCGGTGCCTCGATCACAACGAGGCGGGCTTGGGATTGGCCGAGACCCAGATTCACGAGATTGAGAGCTCGGCCGTGCACTACACCTTGCAGGTTTCGTTGGCTGACCGGTTCGGCGACATCGGCATGATTTGTGTTGTGATCTGTCACCGTCGGCCAGACGAATGGGAAATCGATACCTGGTTGATGAGTTGCCGGGTGCTCAATCGCCAGGTTGAACGATCCGTCTTGAACCGCATTGCGCGCGATGCGATCAAGGCTGGTGCAACGCGGTTGGTGGGTGTGTATCAGCCGACACCGCGCAACAATATGGTGGCGAAGCTTTTTGAGCAACTTGGCTTCTCCCGCATCGAGAGCCAGGGCGATGGCCAGTATTGGGCGCTCCATCTGGGCAACTATCAGTGCTTCGAAGTCCCGATGTTGGAGTTGTCGTGAGTATTACTGCCTCTGTGTCGTCAGGCAGAGTCAGCTTGCCGGGATACTCGATTGACGCACAGGATAGCTGGCAGTTCGCTCGGTTGTCCGGTGATTTCAATCCGCTGCATGTTGACCCCATTTCGGCGCGGCGTTTGCAGTTTGGCAACACGATATGCCATGGCGTCCACATGGTATTGAAGGCGCTTGACGGCGTTGCAGAGTTGGGATTTTTGGCGCTATCGCAGATACATGCGATCGATGCTGTTTTTGCGGGCTCCGTCAGCACAGATAGTCTGGTGACTGTTGAATTCGTTGGAGCACTCGATTCAACCCGTGTTCGACTCATTGCCACAAGTGGTGAGCGGGTCGTATTCACGGTGAAGCTTTCCCTGGCTGATTCAGCGTCGGCGGTACCGCTGCGTGTAGGCCCCTTGCCTCGGCAAAATGAGCCGTTTCCTCAGGTTGTACCTCTGTGCGCCGATTTCCCGGCAAGCGCGACGCCGGGTCACTTGGCGTCATCGGTGGCGTTGTCGGTAAATGATGGATTGATGCGGAAGCTCTTTCCGACATTGGCCAACTGTGGGCAGGGTGCGCAGTTGGTCGCCGATTTGCTGGCAACGTCGCGTATTGTCGGGATGAAAATGCCTGGCCTGCATTCGATTTATTCAGAGTTCAAGATGCGGCGACGAACCATCGGAGACGCCGCATCGGAAAATGCCATGGCTTACATTGTCCAGCGCGCTGACCCCCGATTTCGCAGCGTGCGCATCGCTGTCACCGGTGGTACGTTGGAAGGCCAGGTGGACGCCTTTTTTCGTGCACCGCCAGTGGCGCAGACACCGCTTTCTGACTTGCTGTCAATTGTCGAACGCTCGCGTTTCGTAGGTCAGGTCGCTTTGGTAGTGGGTGGCTCCAGAGGGCTTGGCGAATTGGTTGCAAAGATTCTGGTCGCGGGGGGAGCCAAGGTGACATTGACCTTTGCACGAGGTCAGATTGACGCTGATCGCATCAAAATGGAAGCGCAAGCGGTCGGGCTCCAGATTGATACACTTCAACTTGATGCCAGTCAGCCAATTTCTGAAGCTGTCGCGACTTGTCTTGGCACCATGCGTTTGACTCACTTCTATCACTTTGCGACACCGCAGATCACGAGGAATGTCGGTGGCCCATGGAATGGCAAACTGTTTGACAGCTTTTGCCGGTTTTACGTGCAAGGTTTTGCAGCTCTGGTGCATGCAGCAGCACCCAAGACCCCGGTTTCTGGGGTCTTAACGGTGCTTTACCCGTCCACAATTTTTCTCGATGATTTCGAGAGTGGCTTTGCCGAATACTGCGCAGCCAAGGCTGCGGGCGAGTGGGTTTGTCAACACTTGGCATCAATGCCCGCATTCGATGTACGAAAAC
>JANOEV010000040.1:0-3903 GCA_031413695.1 Burkholderiales bacterium | reverse complement strand
GCCATGGACGTTTAGCGCGGCGTGTGTGGTGACGGTGCGGCGGGCGACGCGTCTTCGCAACGAACTTGAACTCGATCCACACGCGTTGGCGTTGGCGTTATCATTGATGGATCAGATTCGCGCGCTGGAGTTGGAGCTATCCATTTTGCGTGCGCAACGCGTGACTTACCGGTGACATCAGGCTGGCAATTTTTCGAATGGCTGACGCAAAATGAAACCATCCTATCCGATGCATATTTCAGCCGCTCACATCAATCCACAAACCGCCATCCGCATCGCATGGCTGGCCACGGCGTTGTTGATAGCGGGCTGTGCGGCGGGCGGCAACACCGATGTCGGCGGCTATTTCATGACGCCGGGCCTCAACGACACCCGCGCACAAGCCATCGTGGTTGGCATGACGCCGGCGCAGGTCGAAGCGGCGATCGGCAAACCCCACCAGCGGGTTCGCTTTGACAACCTCAACGCCACGGCGTGGGACTATCGTTATACCGACACCTGGGGATACATCACGGAATTCGCGGTGATGATCGGCGATAACGGACGCGTGGTGGGAACGGTTTCAGCGCGTGCGCTGGCCGACGATCGGTGACTAGCGACGTTTGCGAAACGTCCACCAGCCGGCGGCGGTGGTGATGGATAACACGATCGTGACCACAATCCAGAAACCGGTCTTATCCTCTGCCAACGGGATCCCGCCGACATTCATGCCGAACAGTCCGGCGATCATGTTGACCGGCAGGGCCAGCACGGTAAATATCGACAGGGTAAACAAGCTGCGATTGTTTTGCTCCTGAACCTGCGCCGAAATTTCCTCCTGCAGCAACTTGATGCGTTCCTGCAAGGTATCAATGTCGCTGAGGGAGACCGAAAATTCTTCGGTGGATTGACGTAACTCCGACACGTCATCCTCACCCATCCAGGGCGGCGGCTTGGTCAACAGTCGGAACAACGACGCCGGCTCCGGCGCAAGCAATCGCTTGAGTCGGACCAATACCCGGCGCAATTGGCCGAGGTGCGCACGTTTGGGTTCGATCGCACCCTTGAGCAATTGATCTTCGATGCCGTCAACGCGGGCGATCGAATCACGCAGAATTCTCACCAACACGTCCGCCTGATCGCGCAGCAGATGAACCAACAAGGACACCGACGAGGGAAACTGATCGCCGTTTTTGACCGATACCCGCAAACGATCGATCGAACGCAGCGACTTGCTTCGGGCAGTGACAAGAATACGCGGGCCGACACTCAATACCATGGTCGAGATGTCAGCCGGGTCGAACGAAAAATCAAACAATACATCGTTCAACACTGCAACCAATTGCTCATCGGCATATTCGATACGCGTGGAGCGCGAACCTTCTTGCAGCGCGTCATAGAACTCCGGCGAAAGCGTTAGATTTCGTTCCAGCCAATGCAACGCCGCGGTATTGGCCAGATTGAAGTGAAGCCAGACGAATTCCACCGACGTTGCCCCGGCTACCGACGTCTGGTCGGCAAGCCATTGCACCGCGGATTCGCCGGTGATCGGCGTGCCGACATTGCCTGCCGCAAAAAAATAGCCGCAAACCAGGCCGGTTTTATCCGATCCGTAGCCGGTTGACGTGGTGATGGCGACACTCATGCTTGTTGAAATACTCCGCGGGAATGGTAGGCAAACAGAAAATCGGTGCGTGGATTATGACAACATTGCCGCCACCGCATGACAATGGCGCGACAATCGTGCGAAGAACCGCTCAATCGATACGCGCCCCGGAGGTCTTTGCCACCTCAGCCCATTTCGCGATGTCGGCCTTCAACATGGCGAGCGCTTCTTCCGGTTTGTTGGCGAGTATTTCCGCGCCCTGCTTTTCAAAACGCTCGATCAAATCCGGGTTGGCCAGCACCTTCACTGCTGCCGCATGAATTTTGGCGACGACATCCTTGGGTGTTGATGCGGGGGCAAACAAGCCGAACCAGTTGGTCGACGAAAAATCCTTGAAGCCGGACTCGGCCACCGTCGGCAGATTCGGAAACAACTTCGAGCGCGTCGGCCCGGTCACGGCGAGTGCGCGCGCTTTGCCGGATCGGACCAGCGGGCCGACCGAGATGGTGCTGTCGTACATCACCGATATCTGCCCCGACGTCAAATCCGGGAACACAAACGCACTGCCTTTGTACGGAATATGCGTGATCGCTATGCCATTGAGGGTGTTGAACATTTCGCCGGTGAGGTGGGAAATGGTGCCGTTGCCGCTCGAACCAAAATTCATCTTGCCGGGATTGGCCTTGGCATAGGCCACCAGTTCCTTGATATTTTTGACCGGCAGATCAGCCGTGACCACCACCACGTTTTGCGATGCCGCCAGCATGGTGATGGTGACAAAATCTGTGATCGGGTCGTAGGGCAGTTTTTTGTAAAGGCTTTTGGCAATCGCGTGATTGCTCGAGGTGCCGATGGTCAATGTGTAGCCATCAGCGGGCGCCTTGGAAACAATATCCGCGCCGATAGTGCCGCCCGCGCCGGGTTTGTTTTCAATAATCACCAGTTGCTTGAATTCATCACCCAGCTTGGCCGCAAAGTCGCGCGACAAAATATCGGTGGCGCCACCCGGTGGAAAGCCAAGAATAATGCGGATGGTTTTGTTCGGGAATGTTTGTGCGGGGGTTTGCGCAAACGCGGCGGGACTCAGTAGCACCACGCCGGTGGAAAAAGCGGCGGCGAACACGCTTGTAATACAAAACGTCTTTGCAGAAAACATGTTAAAGATCTCCAGTGTTTGTCTCGTTCAAGTTTACCCTGTTGCAGCGCAACATCGGCAAAACTTTGTAAGCCGCATCGCTGCGTGTAGCATAGATTGCATCATGTGAGTTCTCCGGCGGCCGGTGCCAGCTAACACAACGGCGGCGTATGAAGGGAACCTCGGTAGTTCACTGTTTCCTGTCCAAATTGGAGGAGTCTGTTGAAGTCGACCGATATTGCCCACCCCGACTATTTTCATAAAGTCGTTGATTGTCAGTGGGCCTGCCCCGCCCATACCCCGTCCCAGAATACATCCGCATGATCGCCGCAGGCCGCTACAGCGATGCCTATATGGTGAACTGGCAATCCAATGTTTTCCCCGGTGTGCTCGGCCGCACCTGCGACCGGCCGTGCGAACCGGCCTGCCGACGCGGCCGTGTCGAAGAAGAAAATGCCGCACAACCCGAGCCGGTGGCGATTTGCCGGCTCAAACGCGTGGCCGCCGATAACAAAGACGACATTCGCGCGCGGTTGCCCAAAGTCCCGTCCAAGAAAAACGGCAAACGCATTGCCTGTGTCGGTGCCGGCCCGGCGTCGCTCACGGTGGCACGCGATCTCGCACCAAATGGCTACGACGTTACCGTGTTTGACGGTGACGCCCGCGCCGGCGGCATGATCCGCAGCCAGATCCCAAAATTCCGATTGCCCGAGGCGGTGATCGATGAAGAGGTCGGCTACATTCTTGACCTTGGCATCAATTTCAAAAGTGGCACACGCATCGACAGCCTTAAACAACTCATGGCCGAAGGATACGACGCCGTGTTTGTCGGCTCGGGTGCGCCGCGCGGGCGCGACCTCGATATCCCGGGCCGCAAGGAAGCCGCTAAAAATATCCACATCGGCATCGACTGGCTGTCGAGTGTGTCATTCGGCCACATCGACAAAATCGGTAAACGCGTGATTGTGCTCGGCGGCGGCAATACCGCCATGGATTGTTGCCGCTCATCGCGCCGCCTCGGTGGCGACGACGTCAAGGTGATTGTGCGTTCCGGCTTTGAGGAAATGAAAGCCTCGCCGTGGGAGAAAGAAGACGCACAACACGAGGGCATTCCGATTCACACAGGCGAAAAAGAGACATTCAAAGCGGGTGAGCGCGTTATCGACAACAACAATAGAACAGG
>JANOEV010000039.1:0-5008 GCA_031413695.1 Burkholderiales bacterium | reverse complement strand
CCTGGCGCAGCCCACGGCAACAACGCATGGGTCGGCGACGTTGCTGGTGTCGGATGGATGGTCGATATGGTCATAGAAGGCAATCTTTATTAAATTCTGACTACTGCGGCAAATTCTGGAAACGGCGCCGACGTGCAGCGGCCGCAAGAGGGTCGGCAGCCGGTGCCGCCGTTTCGCCGGTCGGATCGGTCGCGGGCCGACCATTCGGTGTGAGTTGTCGGGCCGCCTGCGGCACGCCGCTGCCGGGTGCGGCGGCCATTGGCGCGCCGCCGGCAAACTGATTTTGCATCACGCCCGCGCCCGCCTGTGCAGTTTGCGGCATTGGCGACCCGCCACCTGGTACGCCGGGTTGCGCCGGCTGGCCGGGCTGACCTGGCGCCGGTGCCGCGGCAACCTGCGGCGCAACCACCTTTGGTGACGGACTGGTGCGGAGTGATAACTCTTCGCTGTCATCACCCTGTTTTAACACCACACGGGTGGCTTCAACACGTTCAACCTTGATGCCATTGATATCGCCGCCCAGACTGACCCGATGCGTTTTATTGTTTGCGGTTTCAAACAAATAGGCAACCGAGGCGCCGGCGCTGATGGTTGTGCCCGCCAGTTTGAACTGCCCCTTTTTCATCACGGTCTGCGAATTGGTGCTGGCCGGCGCAGGACGACGCGTCGAAATGAACAACGGCCGCTCGACGGTTTCTTTGTAATTTGATTCCATCGGCGCGAGACCGTACGCCGGCAAAATTTTGCTGTCGATTGTTGCCACCCGGTCAGTCGATGGCAACGGCGCGTCACTGCGCAACGCACGACCCCAGTCTGTTTCCCAGCCGATCACGGCAGCTGTTGTTGCCAACGCGGCGCCGAGCGCAATGGTGATGGCGTGGCGCGGCATCATCATGATTTTGCCCCCGCTTTGGCGGCAGTCGGCGCGGGTTTCTTGATTGTTGTTGACGCCTCGGCGACCACCACTGCAACCGGCGCTAATCCCGACACATCAAACTGGATAAACATGTCCGGCTCAAACCCGGCTTGCGGCTTGAACCCGGACGGAACCTGCGAGCGGATGATCAGGTTTTCGACAAACAAATACGGCTCGCGGCTTTCAATGGCATAAAGCACCAAGCGCAAATTTTGTATGTTGGCGGTCATTTGAATATTGCCATTCACCACCCGGTAGCCATTGTCGTCCTTGTGCGGCAATAACTGGGACGACAATACGCGGCCGTTATTGGCTTCGATAATCGCCTTCACCACATCCTGCAGGTCTGCGCCCATCAATGCCGGTGAGGCACCCTTCAAAAAATATTTGCGTGTGTCTTTGGCCTTGAGCGTTTCCGCCGCGTTCAACAATTTCGGCCGCAGCGCGTTTAACGCCGTGTAACTTTCAAGTTGACGCACCATGCGCGCCTGTTCCTGGCCAAAACGTTGATTGAACCACCAAGCCGGCGCGGCGAATACCGTGACCACCAACATGACAGCCAATATCAACAACCCGATGGCGGCCATGCGCCCCGATTGTGGCGACTTGAACGAAAATCGTCGGGTGATGGCGTTCATGGTTTGAGTGAAGGCTTGGACAACATTGTTGACGGCATTTGTGTCGGAATTGGCTTGACCGACGGCGCGGGTGGCGCCCCCGGCGCAGGTGTCACCGTTGCCGGCGCCTTGCCCGCAGGCGCGGCGTTTGTTGTCCCCGCTGGTGTGGCTGATGGCACGGCGGCGGCAGCTGGTTTGGCGGCGTCGGTCGCAGTAATGGCCGGCGCCGGCGCAATGGCAGCCGGCGTATCAGGAACGGCGAACAAGTCAATCAACGCCGGTGCACTTCTGGGCTTGATCTCGGTGGCGATTTGAAAACGTTCGGTGTTTGGCTGCGCGCCGCGGGTGGTTTGTGCGCGCTGCGTGGTATTTTGCAAAAGTTTGGATTGTTCCAACAGCTCGATCATCTTCGACGCCGATGCCGCTTCACCAATAATCTGGATTTCCCGCGTTGGCAATTTGGTTGACCCACCTTTTGTCGCGCCGGGCGCAAGTTTCATTTCGAAACTTTGCAGCCACGTTGTGTCAGGCGACAGTCTGGTCATCTCCTCAAGCACATCGAGCAATGGATAACTTGCATATTTTTTGCCGGTGGCAAGCTGGTACTCCTGCTGCAGGCGTTGAAATTCCGCCTCGACCTTGCGTGTGGCTTCGGCCTCGCTGCGGGCTTTGTCGACCAACGGGGCCAGCGTCTTAATCTGGCCGCGCATCATGGCAATCGGCGTGACCAGCGCCGCAACGATCAGCGTCAGCAGCGCCACCAGCAATCCGATGTTGATCTTTTGCCGTGTGGTCAGGCGTCTCGCCGGGCGATCCGATTGCGGCAACAGCTCGAGGTGATGAGTATCGCCGACCACACCAAGCGAATAGACCCGCCCGCCGCCGGCGCGCACCCGCGCCAACGCGCCATCGGCCAATTGCCGCAACACCATGGTCAGGCCAACGTCAATTTTTGCCGCGCCATCCGCGCCGTCATAACGCCGCTCGATACGATGCGCGGTGTAAACCTGTCCGGGTGTGAACGGCGTCTGACGATCGAGGTCATTGGCCAGCACCTCGGCCAGATTTTCGTCGACCGCAGCCGGGTAAGTGGCGGTTTTTTGCAGCACATTTTCGGCCGGCAAAAGAATGCGTACGTCTCGTCCGTTCAGGCGCGCGTTGGCCGGAATCGCGCCGCCTGCCTCCAACGAAATGGTCACCACATTGGCGTGGTCAACCCAATACTTTTCGATTAGCGGACTGAAAACCTCGTGTAATTCGCCGGACCACCAACGCCAAATCGACGCGAGTGCGGGCGGCAGCCAGCTGCGGTTGGGGGGATTGACGGCGGGTGAGGGCATGACGGCGGACATAAGACTCACATCTTACCTTCAAGGAGCCTGAATCGGCGAGCCCGGCTTACCGGCGGGATTGTTTGAAACGCCCGAAGTGTTACCAGTTGTTGCCGGATTGACGGCGATGTTGCCATCGGGAGACGTTTGTCCAGTCAAATCGGCCGGATTTAGCCCCAGATCACGCCCCTCTTTCCACGACAAAAACGCGTATGGTCGCTTGGCGTCGGTATAGCGCCGAACGACGACCTCGCGCGCAAAGGTGTTGCCGTCCGGGAACAGCGCTTCGGTGCGGATACGGGTCGGCGTCACATTCGATGACAGGTTGCGGAACAGATTTTGCGGGAAATTGGGAATCGGCAGCCGGCTGGCACGCGCCAGATCGCGGCGCGTCAAGTATTCGTCAATCTGCACGTCGGTCACGTTGGGAATCGCGCGCAATACGTCACGGCTGGCGATTTGCTCGTTGAACCCCGTTACGCCCGAATGCACCGTGATCAGCGGGGCCAGGCGCGTGTACAGCTCCGGGGTCATGCCCAGCACCAGTTTGAGTTCTTCAACCGACTGAAAAAATGCGTTGGCCGGGCCGACATTGAGTCCGGCGGCGGTGTAATCAGGCGCTTCGGCTCCGCGCAGTCGCTTTTGTGAATCGGCATCCCGCCAATCGGCGATGGCGTCGACCAGTTTCAGCGCCTCTTCCTCGGTCGCGCCCTGTGACAGCAATAAGCCGCGCAATAATTGTTCGTTGGCACGGTTGATATCGATCCGGCCGGTTTCGTCCTGCATGGTGATGGTCACATTGATGTCGCGATACACCCATTCCCGCGAACTGCCGTCCGCGTTCCAGCGGCCCTCGGTGTTTTGCGGCTTGGACAATTCATAAATGGCGCGTTGCAAGGCGGCATCGGCGAGTGTTTCAGCCTTGACGCGCGCCAACGAATTCGCCACGACATTGACCTCGGTGCGCATGGTGTGCATAAACGACACGGCAATCACCGACAACAGGGTGACGATCCACAGCACAATGACCAGTGCCACGCCGGCCTGTTTAATGGGCTGCTTCATCGCGGACGTGGTCCGCAGGTGCGGGTGAAGTTCGCCACCAGACAACCTGCTTCTTCGCCGACCTTGAGCGCCACCACCATATCGGGCACATCACGTCCACGGGTGGTTTCAACACGCAACCGCACCAGCATCGGCAGCCGGACCAAATCGCGCCATTCGGTGCGCCAGGTTGGCTCTGCAAGATCGGTCTCGGCGCCAAAATAACCAATTTCAAAGGCGGTTACATTTTCCATCAAACGCACTGGTGCCACCGCGGGTTGTGTGGCTTGCTGGGTGTTGGTGGATGTCGTGCCGGGTGCCGCGCCGGCATTCGCGGCACCAGACACACCGGCGGCACCTGACACACCGGCGGCAATAAGGCCGTCAAAATTTTGTGCCTGGCTGTCAAATGGCTGGCGGTTGAGCTGCAACACGCCGCCATCTTGCAGTGATAGTTCCGCCCATTGCAGGCCGGCGGACGCGCCATTTTGCAGCGCTGCATCAAGATTTAGCGCCGTCACATATCGCAGGCTGGTCGCGGTGCCTTCGAAGGCGATATACGGTTGCGGCACCGCGCGCCAACGCGATGGAAAAATCTGGCCGAGCTCGCGCCGCAAAAAACGTTCGACCGTGCGCCAGTTTGACGCTGCCGCGACCCGTGCGTCGCCTGCGTCCCACGCACGGATGCCGACGTTAAGTGAGGCGTAGATCATCGCCATCATCATCGCCAGCAGGGTGATGGCGAGCATGATTTCGATCAGCGTGAAGCCGCGGGCAGGCGGCGTGGATGGTGCGATGCGCGGTTTGACGGTCGTGGTCATACCCGCGGCCCGATCTTCATGGTGTTGAGTGTCACGTCGCGCGCGCGACCGTCGTCGCTCTTGAAGGTCACACGTAACTCGATTTCATAAAGACGCACCGGCATCAGCGAATCGACATCGACGATGCCGAGCGTGCTACCGGCGGCGTTGTCGTCGAGCTCGTGGCGCCTGAGACGCAGAACTTCCGCATGGCGAGCTTCGGCGCGCGCTCAGCGAGCCTCAACGTTCGCGGCGTCGAGCCTGAGAACTTCGAGATCCGCGGTGTGCGGATCGCCGAGG
>JANOEV010000038.1:0-1693 GCA_031413695.1 Burkholderiales bacterium | reverse complement strand
CAACTGATCGACCAGCTTGAACGTTGCCAGATCCATGTCACGGCCGACGCCGGAAAGCAACGATTCGACATATTCAAGCAGTGGCGGCACCACCAACTCATATCCATGCGCGGCAAAAAGGTCCAGCGCCGCACGGCGCATATGCTCAAGCTTTTTTGCCTCGGCTGGCAATACGTCTTCGATATTTTCAGGCAGGGCCCAGGTGGTCATTTCAGTTCACTTCGCAACAGTTCAACCAATAAAATACAACATCAACAGCCCGGCAATCATCGCCAACAATCCAACAAACCGCAATTGCCCGTCAGATAGCGCGAGGGCTTGGCGCATGGCCTGGCGCCAACGAACGGGAGAAACGAAGGGCATGATCCCCTCAAAAACCAGCATCAGCGCGCCACCCGCCAGCAAAATATCCCATATGCTCATTTTATTTTTCGCAACGACAAAACGACATTAAAAGCGGGCAACAAAAACGGCGCGCTCTTTTCAGAACGCGCCGTTGGTGAATTATACGCACTTTCCTGTTGTCACGCAGTGGCGTTATATCGGAACAAACACCGCTTTTCCATCCTTTGCGGATCGTTACTTGCCGCGCCCCGGATTGCGCAGGTACTTGAAGAAGTCGGAACTGGGCTCGAGCACCATCACGTCGGACTTGCTCTTGAAGCTCTCACGGTATGCTTCCATGCTTCGGTAGAACGAATAGAATTCGGCGTTGCGTCCGTATGCCTGCGCATAAATTCTTGCCGCCTGGGCATCGCCCTCGCCCTTGGTCTTTTGCGCTTCGCGATAAGATTCGGCCAGAATCACGGTGCGTTGACGTTCCGCATCGGCCTTGATCTTGTCGGCATCGCCAGAACCGGTTGCGCGCAACTCATTGGCCACCCGCTTGCGCTCGGAATCCATCCGTCGATATACGTCTGCCGAGATTTCCGGCACCAGATCGACCCGCTTCAGCCGTACATCAAGCACCGAAATGCCGATTGCACGCGCATCAGTGTCGGCTTTTACGCGCAGATTTTGCATGATGGTTTCACGCTTGCCGGAAATCACCTCGGCCAATGTGCGTTTACTGAATTCATCGCGCAGATCATTGTTGATGGATTGCGCAAGTCTAAGTTCAGCTGCATTCAGATCCCCGCGCGTCGACACAAAGAACTGTTTGACATCGATGATGCGGTATTTGACAAACGAGTCAACCAGCACGTTGTTCTTTTCGCTGGTCTGAATGCGTTCGGCATCCTTGGTGTCCAATGTCTGGATGCGTGTGTCGTACATCCGGATATTTTCAATCAACGGAACCTTGAAATAGAGCCCGGGTTCGGTGTGAATGGCGACCACCTCGCCCAGCCGGAAACGGATGGCGTTCTGGCGTTGGTCAACGGTAAACGCCGTCATGACGAGCGTGATCAACACGCCGATTACGATAATGCTGATCAGGGGGATATTCTTTTTCATGTCATTCTCCCGGTTAGCGGCCGTCACGCGTACGCAAGTCGCGGCGGGCGGCGACAGGGTCCGGTGCGGCGGTTGCGGGAGGATCACTCAATGTCACCGATTTGGCGACCGGATCCTGGTTTTGGGACTGCGGCGCGTTTGACATCTGCATCAGCTTGTCGAGCGGCAAATACAGCAGGTTTTGTCCGCCTTTTTGATCAACCACAACCTTGCTGGTGTTTTGCATGACCTGTTGAAT
>JANOEV010000037.1:0-1956 GCA_031413695.1 Burkholderiales bacterium | reverse complement strand
AGCACGCTGTAAAGCAATCTGGCAGATGCAGGAAGTGAACCGACATTTGGAATGTCTGTTGGTGACGTGAATTCGTGTGTGGTCATGGTCGTGTCAGCAGTGGGGTTGATATTGACTTGGTTGTCTTTTGCAGCGGTGGCCCGGGCTTGGCGAAAAACGGGATGTCTTTTTTCCAAAGCTTCAGCGCTTGCCAATGGATACGGGCAACCACCGCAAAGGTCATGAGCGGATAGGAAACAAATGCCCTCAGCGCATTGGCAGCCGTCAATGGCTGTGGTTTGCCGTCGAGCGTTGTGATAATCAATTTGTCATCGTCGTCCGCGCCATCAAAAAAATCGATCTGTGCAAACGCACGATCGCCGGTTTGCTGAAATCGAAAACGATAGAAGCCGCGAACCTCACAAAATGGCGAAACATGAAAGACCTTTCGCGCAATCAGCCAATCATCATGGGTTATTGCGCGGCCGTCCGCGTGTGAAACGACATAATTGTGTGTCTCGCCGAACGTGTTTGAAACTTCGCAGATGGCCGCGCGCAATGCGCCTGTCAGGTCGTGGCAATACCAAATTGTGATCGGGTTAAAGACATATCCCAGCAGTCGGGGAAATGTTTGCAGGACAATTTCGCCATCGGCATTATTGATGCCCTCGCGCTGCAATAGGCCGCGCATCCATGTTGTCAGGTCGCTGCCATCGCGCGGCCCATGGTCTTTGGCATACAGAGAGAGCAAATTGAAGCGATTGATAGAGAACCACCGGTTGCCAAGCGCCGGTAAGGATGACATAGGCAAACGCAGGAAGAATACGCCATAAGAGAATTGGTGCACCGCCGGGCGCAGCCGCCTATGCATAACGCGCCCGAAACACAGCGACGGTCCTGAGTCGGTAATCATGGCGTATCGATTCCCGGGTAGACGGCTGTCAAATCATTTGCCGCGGGCGTATTGGTTTGCCAGGGCGTTTTTGCACCGAGTGCGCGGGCGACGGCAATCCCCGACATGAGTCCGTCCTCGTGGAAACCGTATCGCGTCCAAGCGCCGGCATACCAGCTGTTGCGTTTTCCCTGTTGCACACGCAAAGCTTTTTTTGATGATAACGACTCTGCCAAGAATAGCGGATGATCGTATTGGATCGTTTGGATTATCTTGGCCGGGTCAATTGGTTGTTCAGGATTCATCGTTACCATCACGGGAGAGAGGAACGGAAGTGGTTGTAGCTTGTTTAGCAGATAGGTCAGTGAAACGGGTGTGTCATCTTGGTCCGATTCGGGATAATAACCGGCATGGTAGTTCCAGGCAGCCCAAGCACGCCGGCGCATTGGCAATAGGCTGCTGTCAGTGTGCAGTACAGCGGTATTGGGCTGATAAGTAATGCTGCCGAGAATGTTTTTTTCCTGCTGATCGGCGTCAACAAGCAGACTGAGCGATTGATCGGTATGACAAGCCAGCACAACATGATCAAACATTTCAGCGCCGCCGGCGGTCAAAATCTCAACCTTGCCGGCGCTGCGTCTAACGCCCAAAATGCCTGCGTTCAAGCGCACATCATTCAAATGGGCGGCGATTTTTTGCACATAGTTTCTTGCGCCGCGGTTGACCGTGTGCCACCGCGGACGGTTGTTTACCGAGATCAATCCATGATTGACGCAAAACGAAATGAATGTTGCGAGTGGAAAATCGTCAATTCGCTTGGTTGGTGTAGACCATATACACGCAGCCATTGGCACCAGATACCAATCGCGAAATGCCTGGCCATAGCCCCGGTGATTGAGATATTCTCCCAATGTTCCTGTTAACGTCGAATAGTTGCCGGCGAAGGCGCTGGCTTCTTTGTTGAAGCGCAACATGTCGCGCAGCATGCCCAGAAATTTTGGCTTGAACAAGTTGCTCGGCTGGGCCGAGGCACGGGCCGGACACGGCCGCTTCCTCCTCATCGAGGGGGAGGCGGGCGCCGGAAA
>JANOEV010000036.1:0-2603 GCA_031413695.1 Burkholderiales bacterium | reverse complement strand
CACCAATAGCAATGGTGCATGGAATGCACCCTACATAACTATTGCTGCTTTTAAAGATTTTTACTCCACTACTCCATCGAAATACGTAACGCCTGCGCCGTCACCCAAGGGGTGAACACCAGCGCCAACACCAGCAACGCGCCCAACAAGGACAGGTCATTGCCGGCAATGACGGCATGGCGCAGCTGTCGATGATCGATAAGGCAAAACTCTCGCTCAGATCCAACTCGCAAATGCGCATCGAAAGCTACCAGCGTACCGCGGCCGACCAAGGTGGCGCCGTGTTGTCGTTGTTGCGCGGAACCATGCGTACGTTCACCGGCTTGTTGACAGCGTCAAACCGCGAGAAGTACCAGATGAAAACCCGCGTGGCCACGGTCGGCATTCGCGGATCGGGCAATATTCTTTCGCACGAAGAAGACGACGGCAAACCGGTCACCATCAACCATACGATCGAAGGCAGCCACGTGATTACCAGTATCGGCGGCAACTTTGCGCCGATCATCAGCTTTCCGAACGACACGATTAAAGTTGAGCTGGGCAAGCCGCCGGAGAAGATTCCGACGCCGCCTGCAATTTTGAATGCATCCAACACCATGGTCGGCAAAGAAGCAGCCAAGGCGGCGGCCGAGCCAACCCCTGTCGCCGCGCCGCCGGCCGTTGCGGTCAGCAATCCACAATCGACAACCGGCACCGGCGGTAGCACCACCGGCGGGGCAGCCGGCGTCACACCACCGACCATCAATACCAATATTGTGCCGGTGGTGGTGGCGGTGCCGGACCCATTGGGCCTGCGTGACATTGTCCTTGCCAGCGGATCCACCACCTATTCCGGTCAGGCGCTGCCGGCGGGTACCACCCTGGTCAACGGTGGCTTGCGTGCGTTCACCTCCGTGGCCGGCGGGTCGGGTGCCACGGCAACCATTACCGGCGGGACAATCGCGGACGCAAATACATTCGATGTCGGCAATGGTACGGTGATTTCCATCGGTCGCTGGACCACACCCACCAATGTCAGTCTGTTGGGTTTGGGATCATTTGGCGGTCTTTCGGCAACCACCCATTTTGCGTATGCCGGGTCGGGTTTCCCGATTTATCTGTCCGATGTACTGACCGGCACGGTGAGCTACACCCGGGTTGGTGCGACGTCGCCGACCGACCTTAATGGTGTTACCGGTTCAATCACCTCGACCCTGCTTGATGTGAATTTCACCCAGCGGCTGTTAAACGCGACGATTGCCGTGGCGATACCGGTCAGCGGAACACCGACCAACTACACGTTGCAGGCGACCAACGTACCATTCGCACAAAACAGCTTTTTTGCCTTTACCGGATTCGGTTTGGTCGTGACAAACAACACGACCGGGCAAAATTCCAACGGCAATTTCGCCCTCAACGGCGTTATTGAAGGCAGTTTTGTCGGGGCTGCGCTCAACGGCGCCATCCTCGGCTACTCTTTCCAAGATGGTACTGGTGGCGTCAACCGTTCGGTCAGCGGCGTGGTTGCGTTCCAGGGACCGGCACAAAACAGTCAGGCACCATTCCAGTATGGATTGATTTCCGATCCAACCGGGTCGCTTTTGCGTTCAGCGTACTCGCAGAGTTATGTCACCATTAACCGGCCGGCTGAACTCAATGTCGATGCCAACGGGCGCGCCATCACCTTCCGCGGGCCATTCGCACGCGCCGACGGGTCGATCAATGGCAACACCAACTATGCGCAGGGAACCGCGCAGGCGCTCGACATTGGTACTGATGCCGCAACAGGGTTGTCGTGGGGTCGCTGGTCAGGCGGCAACGCAACCATTGGCGGCGTTGAGACCAGTCTGGCCAGTCGAAGCCTGCATTATGTTTTCAGCGCGCCGCAATCCGGACCAACAACGCTTCCGTTGACTGGGACGGCAGTTTATGACGTCGCCGGCTCGACGCGGCCGACTGACGTGAACGGCAATGTCGGCACCATGAACACGGCAACCCTGAATGCCAATTTCACGGCACGAACGGTTGATGCAACGGTGAATGTCACGCTTGCCAACCGGACCTGGAACGCCAGTGCCACCGGGATGGCGATCTATCGCGACATGATTTTTAGTGCCAACACCGGCCCGTCACCCGGCGGTGGATTGCCGGCACCGACCCAACTGATGATTACCTGCACGCCGAATTGTGGATCCGGCTTTACCGGCAGTCTTGACGGCTTTTTCACCGGCCGGACGGGGCAGGGTGCCGGTGTGAATTACAGCATCAATAACAACATCGCCGGCGCCGTCGCCTTTCGACGAAGAGGTGGGTAAAAGCGGGGTTTCGCAACATGAACTGCTTCATGTTGCGCCGCTTGAACCGGACCGCCTCCGGCGGGCAGCGGGGCGCAGCCAGTGTGGACACAGCCCTGCGGCTTGTTTTGAGCCTCACGAATCCGAGCGCTGCGACCGTAGGAAGTCCCTGTGGGACAGAGCGCGACGTGGGGCGCAGCCAGAGGGGGTTTCGCAACATGAACTGCGTTGGGTTGTGCTACTCAACATACGACCACAAAAACAAGAAATGAAAGTCCAATATTGGCGGTACGTTTCAAACAAAAAGGGCTGAAAAAGCTCGCCAGTAAA
>JANOEV010000035.1:0-3191 GCA_031413695.1 Burkholderiales bacterium | reverse complement strand
GGATTGGGCTGAATAATGTAAGGAGAAGGTTAAATCTTTTATATGGCAAAAAACACGACCTTCAGATCAGGAAAAAGCCAACCGACGACATCGCCCTGTCGGCAGCGCCTGGCGCGGAGCAGGCGTTTGAATCAGGCCGCGACCGCCGCGCTGTCAAAGACGACATTGACAATGATTTGCTGCCCATCTTTTTGGAAGAAGCGCGCGAGATTGCACCACAGGTCGGTGATGCATTGCGCCGCTGGCGGGCGGCGCCGGTTAATCACGGGCCGGTAAGCGAACTAGCCCGCCATTTGCACACCTTAAAGGGCTCTGCACGGATGGCGGGATTGATGCGGCTCGGTGAACTCGCGCATGCGATGGAAACCCGCATCATTGATATGGATCGCGTCGAAGCCCCTGATGTCACCGCCTTTGACGCGATTGATGATCGCCTTGATCGTTTCAACAGTGTGCTTGATAGCCTCAGTGCCGGTGACCTCGCGCCGATCATCGAAATTCCGGTTGAGTCCGCCGTTGCGGCGGAAGTACCGAGCCAATTGCCGGCACCCATGGCGGCGATTGCCGCCGTACGTGCCGAAATTGTTGCCGAAGGTGAAAAACTTGAAGGTCGTGAACGACAGGCCCTGCTAAGGGTCAATGCCGACTTGATCGACCGCTTTGTCAATGAAGCCGGCGAATTGGCAATCGCCCGCTCCCGGGTTGACCTTGAATTGCAGGCCTTTAAGAAGGCGCTGCTGGACCTGAACGACAACGTCGCGCGTATGAAGGTGCAATTGCGCGAGATTGAAATCGGTGCCGAATCACAAATCCAGTCTCGCATCAAGGAAGCTGAAACGCTGGGCGAACAGTTTGACCCGCTCGAGTTTGACCGTTTTTCGCGCATGCAGGAACTCACCCGCTTCATGGCCGAGAGCCTGAATGACGTCGTGACCCTGCAGCAATCGCTGGCAAAAAATATCGACGAGGCCGACTCGGCGTTGTTGCAGCAAAGCCGTCTGAACCGTGATCTGCAGCAGGGGTTGATGGGTGTCAGGCTGGTTCCACTTGGCAATCTGCAGGATCGTTTTTATCGTCTGGTTCGCCAGACGGCAAAGGAAATCGATAAAAAGGCAAATCTTGAGTTCCGTGGCGTGCGGGTTGAAATCGACCGTTCGGTGCTTGAAAAAATCACCGCGCCGTTTGAGCATTTGCTGCGTAACGCTGTAGCCCACGGGTTGGAATCGCCGGCCGACCGGTTGGCTGCCGGCAAGTCCGAGATCGGTGAAGTTTCAATTGACGCACGCCAGATCGGCAATGAGGTGGTATTGACACTTGCGGACGATGGTGCGGGATTAAATTTCCCACGCATACGTGAAAAAGCAATTGAAAAAGGAATGATGGAGGCCAATGCGGACGTCACGGATGCCCAGTTGACCCAGTTTATATTTGCCGCCGGTTTTTCCACCGCAACAACAGTTTCACAGGTGTCCGGCCGGGGCGTGGGCATGGACGTTGTTCGCAACGAAATCGTTTCGCTCGGTGGTCGGATTGATATTTCTTCCAACGCCGGACGCGGCACCACGTTTACCATTGCGCTGCCGCTGACTCTTGCTGTGACGCAAGCCGTCATGGTCACAGTCGGTGATAGAACGTACGCTATTCCATCGGTGATGATCGAACAGGTCCAGGAATTTAAGGGCAAACGATACGAGCCGTTACTGGCACTGAATGAGATTGAATGGAAGGGTCATCGGTATCCGCTGCGGTCCATGGAGGTCATCCTCGGTGGCAAGGCAAAAGTCTCCGCGCAGCGCCACGCATTTGTAATCTTGGCAAAAAGCGCGCAGCAGCGTGCCGCAGTGCAGGTTGACGACATCATTGGTAATCGGGAAATCGTGGTCAAGTCAATCGGGCCGCAATTAGCGCGAATTCCGGGTATTGCAGGTGCCACCGTGCTGGGTTCCGGACAAGTCGTGTTGATCATGAATCCCGTTCAATTGGTGTTTCGCGAAGCGGCAACGATCACGCTGGATCAGGGCTTGGTCGGCGCAGCGCCGGAGAAGGCGATTAACAAACCGACGCTCACAAGTGTGGGAATTGATACGCCCTCGATGCAGTCGTCGAGCAGGATGGATGCCGATCGGGAGCAGGTTGTGCCGGTCGGGTTGTCACTTGCCGATGCGTTTGCAGCCGGCGCAGACAGTACCTTCATGGCGGGCGAGTTGGCGCGTACAAGGGTAAATCCGCTGGTAATGGTGGTCGATGACTCGCTGACCGTGCGTAAGATCACCAGCCGCATGTTAACGCGCGAAAATTTCGAGGTGGCAACCGCTAAAGACGGCGTGGATGGCCTGCAACAACTTCAGGATATCGAACCGGATTTGATTTTGCTGGACATTGAAATGCCGCGCATGGATGGTTTTGAATTTGCCCGCAATGTGCGTGCAGACGCCAGAACCAAACACATCCCGATCATCATGATCACGTCGCGAACCGCCGACAAACACCGCAACCGCGCGATAGAACTCGGGGTAAATGAATACATGGGCAAGCCATATCAGGAGGAGCAGTTGCTCGCCTTGATACGTCAGTACACAAAGCGCCAAGCTGCCGCTTAGTCGTTTTGCAGTTAGACGAAATTGTAAAGTCGTTGCCAGACGGCTATTTCCAGCCGATTATGCCGGGAAACGCCCGTCAATAATCGACTTCTTGTGCTACGCCGACGTCCACTCCACCACGCCGGTATACGCCGTCGCCAGTACCACCAGCCCAAATCCAATCCGGTACCAGGCAAAAACCGTGAAGTCGTGGGTCGACACATAACGGATCAGCCAACGTACGACAATCAGGGCAGAGACAAACGCGGCAAGGAAGCCAACGGCGAACATTGGCATGTCGGCAAATGACAACAACGCGCGCGCCTTCCACAATGAGTAAAGGGTCGCGGCAAACATCCCGGTAAGCCTCCGCCGCTTTGCCGGAAATGCCGGAGGTCGGAGTATCCGCGAGGGTCAGGCCGCCATCGGTCGATGTAAAGTTTCCAAAGCCCGGCCCTTTGGATTGTGCCACTTCCGCCTCTACAAAAGTCCGGTCGGAATGTCGGACCAAAACATCGGCACCATAAGTCTTCTGGTTCGCAGGACCGGTTTTCTCCTGGGCCGCCGTCACGCCAATACGAACCCTCTCGCCCAACCATTGCTGAGCCCGCC
>JANOEV010000034.1:0-6874 GCA_031413695.1 Burkholderiales bacterium | reverse complement strand
TGTCGCGCCGACGAATGAACAAGTGTATAGACGGGCATTTGGGCCGACGCATGGCCGCGCAGGCATGGCATCACCGGACGAACAAAGGTAAGATATCGCACTTACGCATGTCACGTCGGCAGAATTGCTTTTTGGGTTTTGCAACGCAACCAATACGTCACCCCGAAGCCACAAAATAACCAGCGAACAAAATGGCTGAAACAATCGAGAACCAGTTTGAGGTAGAAGCCGCACGTTATAACGCCTGGCGAACTGATGTTGCCCGTTCCGTACACGATTACCACGACTGGCTGGAACGCACCAACCAGTTGGATGTCCAGCAGTCGATCCGTTTTTACGACCTGCTCGAAACACTCAATAATGGACGGCTGCTGCTTGCCTTTCTTGCCGAGTTTTCACGCGGCAAATCGGAGCTGATTAACGCACTGTTTTTTTCAAGTTTCAAAGAGCGATTGCTGCCCTCCGATGTGGGCCGCACGACCATGTGCCCCACCGAATTGTTCCACGACCCGAATGAAGAGCCGTATCTCAAACTCTTGTCGGTCGAAACCCGTTATCGGGATGAGTCGATTTCACAACTCAAGAACATGCCGGTTGAATGGTCGAAAATACGCCTGAATATCGACGATCCGGCACAAATGAAACAAGCGTTGTCGGCGCTCGCCGACACCAAGCGCGTGTATGCGCTCGACGCCCGCATGATGGGATTGATCCCGATGTTTGACGACGGATCGGGCCCGAATGAAGACGACATCGTCGATGTGCCGGCGTGGCGCTATGCCATCATCAACTACCCCCACCCACTGTTGACCAACGGTCTGTCGGTGCTCGATACGCCCGGCCTGAACGCGCTTGGCCTTGAGCCCGAATTAACCCTGTCAACGGTGCCGAGTGCGCACGCCGTATTGTTCCTGCTCGGCATTGATACCGGCGTGACAAAAAGCGACCTCGAAATCTGGGATCGGTATGTCCGGGCAAGCCTGCCGGCCAAAATCGCCGTGTTGAACAAGATCGACCTGATGTGGGATGAGCTAAAAACCGAGCCGGAAATCGTTGCGGGTATGCAACGGATGATGGAAACCACCTCCCAACAACTTGGTCTGCCGATGGAGAAGATATTCGCCATTTCAGCCAAGGAGGCGCTGGTTGGCCGCATCAAGGGCGATCAGGCGCAGGTTGAACACTCCGGCATCGCGCGACTCGAGCGTTATCTCGCCACTGAGATTATTCCGATCAAACGCCAACTTCTCGCCAAGGCGGTCACCAACGAAATCGGCACCATGATGGTGGCAAGCCATAAGAGCGTGGTCGGCAAATACGAGAACTTGCAGACCCAGCTACACGAGTTGTCGGGCCTGCATGGCAGGAGCAAGGATCTGGTTGTCAAATTGTGGCAAAAGGTCAGTCAGGAAAAAGAGGCGTACAACGCGGCACTGACCGAATACAAGGCACAACGCACCATCTTTAACCACAAGAAAAACCTTGTTTTGGACGCCTTTAACCCGACGCGCCTTGACGTGTTGTGTGCAAAAAGCCGGCAGGCGATGGATGACTCATGGACCACCCCGGGGTTGACGCGCGGCATGCGCGAATTGATCCGGCTGATCGGCGACGATTTTGAAAACGTGAGAATGTCCGGCGAGGACATCCGGCGTTTGATGGAGGGTGTCTACAACACGTTCCGCACGCGCTTCGGTTTTGCCGAAATGGATTTCCCGAAACTTGATTTTGAGCTGC
The DNA here is from genome assembly GCA_031413695.1 of Burkholderiales bacterium. Classification (GTDB taxonomy): domain Bacteria; phylum Pseudomonadota; class Gammaproteobacteria; order Burkholderiales; family Usitatibacteraceae; genus UKL13-2. The sequence continues at coordinate 5,137 of JANOEV010000034.1, read as the reverse complement.
CACACGCAAAACTGGCATTGTTGATCCACGAAACCGAACATTTTTGCAAAGACCCGGTCAACATCGTCATGACCGAAAAACGCTACATGGTCAGGCGCTTTTGGAAACAACTGGTCGAACAATCCAGGCTCATCTTTAACGAGGCGCGCCGCAATACCGAGCGGTGGATCATGGAAGTACCGCTGCCGCTCGAAACGCAGATTCGCGATCACAAGCTCCAGCTTGAAGCGCGCCTGGCGTCGCTGCAAAAAATCAATGATCGTGGTGCCAGCATTAACGAGGAGGTTGCAAAGCTGAACGCGCAAATCGTTGATACACAAAAGCAGATCATGACCATTTCAGGGCTGATCCGCAAGGTAAGAGAAGGCGCGCTGCCATCGGAGTCCCAAGCCGCGACGCCACCGCCGGCTGTGGCCGCAGGCAACGATTATCTGGAAACAATGCGCGTCGGCGCCGCACAGCCCGCGCCGGATGCGGGCGCTGTTCAGCCGGGTCAGTTTGAACAGACAGTACGCACAACCACCCTCGCCCGGCCGGCTGATCCGGACGAACATGCCGGTGCGACAATTCAAATTGACCTGAGCTCGCTGCGGTAACCGCGCCACCCACTGCCCGCGGCGGCCGGCGTCAAACCAGAATCACGTCGTATTGCTCCTGCGTGTAGGCGGTTTCGACGGATAACATGATGGGTTTGCCGATAAAGTCTTCGAGCATCGCCATCGATTGTGATTCTTCGTCGAGAAAGCGGTCGATGACCGATTGTGCGGCGAGAATCCGGTATTCCTTGGCGTCAAAACTTTTTGCCGAGCGCGTGACCTCGCGCAGAATCTCATAACAAACCGTCTGTGCGCTTTTTATTTCTCCGCGCCCGCTGCAGGTCGGGCACGGCTCGCACAATATATGCGCCAGACTGTCGCGGGTGCGCTTGCGTGTCATTTCGACCAGTCCCAATTGGGAAAAGCCGCTGATCGACCAGCGGGTACGGTCGCGCTGCATCGATTTATTGAATTCAGCCAGCACCGCCTGTTTGTGACCCTCGGTGTCCATGTCGATAAAATCAACGATGATGATGCCGCCGAGGTTGCGCAGCCGCAACTGGCGGGCAATGGTTTGCGCGGCCTCCAGATTGGTCTTGAAAATGGTGTCGTCAAAACTGCGACCGGAAACAAACGCACCGGTGTTGACGTCAACCGTTGTCAGCGCCTCGGTCTGATCAACGATCACATAACCGCCGGACTTCAGCTCAACCCGGCGGTGCAGTGCTTTTTCAATCTCATCCTCGGCACCGAACAGATCGAGCAACGGCAACTCGCCGGCGTAATGCTCCAGCACCGCGACCGAGCGGCGTGTGTATTGCTCCGCAAATGCACGCATTTTGGCGTGGGTCTCGCGCGAGTCGACAATAATGCGTTCCGTATCGGCAGTCACCAGATCGCGCAGCACGCGGTGACTCAGGTCGAGATCCTGATAAAGCAGCGCCTGCGGCGCCGCCGTCAGGGATGTCGTGATGATGCCGCGCCACAACTTGATCAGGTAATCAATGTCGGCGTTGAGCTCTTCATCGGTCGCCGTCTCGGCAACCGTGCGCACGATGAAGCCACCGGCCTCACCCTCGGGCATCAGCGCGTGCACTTTTTCGCGCAGCTGTTCGCGTTCAGCCTCGTCTTCAATACGCTGCGAAATACCGATATGGTGGTCGCCGGGCAAATAAACCAGCAGCCGGCCTGCGATGGAAATCTGTGTAGACAGGCGTGCGCCTTTCGAGCCGATCGGATCCTTGATCACCTGCACAACCAGTGTTTGGCCCTCCTGCAACAATTTCTCAATCGGCTTTTGTTCGAGCGGTTTGCCGCCGTTATTCTGGTGACCGTTGCCGCCTTCCGCGCTTTTTTGTCCGGCCCAAATGTCGGCAACGTGCAGAAATGCCGCCCGCGCCAGACCGATCTCGATAAACGCGGATTGCATGCCCGGCAATACGCGGCCAACCCGCCCCAGGTAAATGTTGCCAACCAGCCCGCGGTTCGAGGCGCGTTCAACGTGCAGCTCCTGCACCGCACCCTGTTCCATGATGGCCACACGGGTTTCCTGCGGTGTGACGTTGATCAGAATTTGTTCGTTCATGTTGTGGGGGAAGCGCCGGGGCTCAGAGTTGGATACCGGCCTGCTTGAGCAGCCCGGCGGTTTCAAACAAGGGCAAACCGACAACACCAGAATAGCTGCCGGACAACTTCGCAATAAATTTTGCGGCGCGGCCTTGAACGCCATAGGCGCCGGCCTTGTCCATGGGTTCGCCGGTATCAACATAACGGCGTATTTCGTCATCCGTCAATCTGGCAAACGTGACAAAACTGGTGGTCAGCGCCTTGAACTGGGCATCCTCGCTGGTGACCATCACGGCGGTTAATACCTGATGGGTCTGGCCGGCCAACTTGCGCAACATTGCGCCGGCCTCTTCACGCGTGGCAGGCTTGCCGAGAATTGCGTCGTCAATCGAAACGGTGGTATCGGCGGTCAGAATGGGCCGCGGCGGCAATTTGCGCTCGCGCATGACCCGCAGCGCGGTCTCGGTCTTGAGGCGCACAATCCGCTCAACATAGGCGTGCGGGGTTTCGTCGGTGCGCGGCGACTCGTCGACGTCGACACGCGGGGCCGCCTCACGGATCAACAGTAGCTCGTAATGCACGCCGATTTGTTTTAGCAACTCGCGGCGGCGCGGGCTTTTGGAAGCAAGATAAACAATGTTGGAAGTCGGCTGCATGGCTTGATTGTTTCCCCGCACAAATGCGGTTGCGACGGTTTCGACAGTAAGTGCCGCTATTCGCGGTGATAAGGATGATTATGCAGCATTGACCACGCGCGGTAGAGTTGCTCGGCCAGCATCAGACGAACCACGCCGTGGGGCAACACGCAACCGGACAAGGCAATGGAATGGGTTGCAGTCGATTTTATCGCCGGCGCGAGCCCGTCGGCGCTGCCGATCAGGAAACAGGGACTGTGGCCTTCAGCCATCCAGTTACGCAACCATTGTGCCAGTAACGGCGTCGAAAGCGGTTTACCGCGCTCATCACAAACAATGCGTAATGCATCCTTCGGCATGGCCGCCTCGATGCGTTGGGCCTCGAGCGCCAACACACGTTCCGTGGTGCGGTTAGTGCGGTCCTCGGGCTTTAGCTCGGTGATCTCGACGCGCGCTTCGGCCGGCATGCGTTTTGTGTATTCCTCGACACCGGCGGTCACCCAGCCGGGCATTTTGTGTCCCAGTGCCAGGATATGAATCTTCACCCGCGAACACAATCTGCCGGGACGCAAAATTCAAAATGCCAGTATTGGAGGCGCGTTTCAGCCAATATCTCCTGGAGACGCCCGCCAATAAATGTGTTTGATATTTGTGGCCCAGCCATTGTGATGGTTTATTTTTTCGTCGATGTTTTGCCAGACGGCTTTTTAACCTTTGCCGCAGCAGGTTTTTTGGCGGCGCTACGCGGCTTGACCGGCACTTTGGCAGCCGGCTTTTTTGCGGCCTTGTTGACAGCCGGCGCGACTTTCTTGACAACACGTTTGGCTACTGCAACCTTGATGACAGGCTTTTTCACCGCGACTTTTTTTACCACCTTGGCGACCTTTGTTACCTTGGTGGTCTTTGCAATCTTGGCGACCTTTGTTACCTTTGATACTTTCGCAAGCTTTGCCACCTTCGTTACCTTAGTGGTCTTGGCGGAAACGGATGGTTTTTTGCCGACGGCCTTTGCCGGTACTTTTTTCGCTGCAACCTTTTTGGCAACCGCTTTTTTCGCGACCGGCGCTTTGCCGGCAACAACTTTTTTCACCGCGACTTTTGACTTGGTAGTCGCACGTGGTTTCGCAACCTTTTTGACCGGTTTGCTGGCCGGCGCTTTTTCGGCCTTGACCGGCTTGGGCCGTGGGAAGATCAACTTGCCTTCCTGATACAACTCTTCAAGCTTGTAATATTCACGAATCGCCGGCTGCATGATGTGTACCACCACGTCGCCACAATCAACCAACACCCATTCGCCGGTGGCACCGCCCTCGGTGCCATAAATGCCAAACCCCGCCTCGCGGACTTTATCCATTACGTTACTCGCCAACGCCTTTGTTTGTCGTGACGAATCGCCGCTGGCAATGGCAAGAAAATCTGAGACGGCGGTAATCTTGGCGACGTCGAGCACACGAATGTCTTTTGCCTTGATGTCCTCGAGCGCGTCAATAATGACATCGAGCAGGGTTTTTGGTATGGATGTTGTGGCCAGAATGTTCTCCTCAGGGGTTCAATTTTGTGTTGTACAGCCGTTGCTGCTGAATATAGTCGCAAACCGCATCGGGAACCAAACCACGAATCGATTCGTGGCGTGACAACCGTTCGCGGATGTTTGTCGATGAAATCGGTGGTGGCGTGCAAACCACCTCGCGATAGCGGAATGTGCCGCGCGGCTGGACCAGCACAGCACCCGCGCGCCGCACCACCACAAACGTGACCAAATCGACCAGCGCCGCGCAATCATGCCAGTCGTCCAGCCCGGAAAAGCTGTCTGAACCGATCAGCCAGAACAGGCTGGCATGCGGATGCCCAACCCGCAATGAACGAAGGGTATCCACCGTGTAAGTCGGCCCTTCCCGTGTGAGTTCGCGCTGGTCAATTGTCGCCCCCGGCAGCGCCAGCGCCAACATGGCGACCCGGTCCGCGGCCCGTGCCAATGGGCGCCCGCTTTTTTGCCACGGCGAACCGGCGGGAATGACCAACGCCGCATCGGGCCTGATCACATCCATGGCGCTTTCCAGCAGGGCGACGTGGCCGTTGTGGACCGGATCAAAGGTTCCGCCAAATAGCAGCAACGTTGAAGGCAGCGATGGCGACAACCGGTGGCGTTGATCAACCACCATCAGGCACGAACTTCACCGTGGCCGATGACCACCCATTTTTGCGACGTGAGGCCCTCAAGCCCGACCGGGCCGCGTGCATGCAGCTTGTCGGTCGAGATACCAATTTCCGCGCCCAGACCGAATTCGAATCCGTCGGCAAAGCGGGTCGATGCATTGACCATGACCGACGCAGAATCGACCTCGCGCAAAAAGCGGTCGCGATGGATTTGACTGCCGGTGATGATCGCGTCGGTGTGTG
>JANOEV010000033.1:0-5576 GCA_031413695.1 Burkholderiales bacterium | reverse complement strand
CACCTTGGGCACTTTTCCCTCGGGGTCGTACATGATATTGGCCGGCTTGATATCGCGGTGATAAACGCCCATTTCATGCGCATGATTCAGCGCATCGCCGACCTTGATCATGATGTCGCACATTTCATCAAACGGCAGCAGGTTGGGAATCTTGGTGTTGTCGACCAGATCCTTGCCCTTCAGAAACTCCATCGCAATATAAGCGAGATCATGCTCGTCACCGGCATCAAAAATGCGCACGATGTTCGGATGATCGAGCTTGCCCGCCGACTCGGCCTCGCGGAAAAAGCGATCCTTGGCCTCTTGCAATTCCTCACCGTCAAACTCATTCGCCAGCGCCATGGTTTTGATCGCCACCTCGCGACCAATTTTGGGGTCTTTGCCGAGATAAACAACACCCATTGCGCCCTTGCCAAGCTCGCGTTCGATCGTATATCGGCCCAACGTCGGCTTTTCACCGGTCCCGGACAACATCATCGTTGCCTGTGCCGAGCGGGCGCTTGAGGAGCCGCCAAGAATGATGGTTTCCGACATCGCCTTTGCGCGATTCATCCGGTCAGCAACATCCCTGAACTTTGGATCGTTCTGGTTGATGTAGGCAAACGCCGATTCAGCCTTGTTGAACTGGCGGCGGCGTTCAAAATCGAGCGCCAGCGAGTAGATATTCTCCAGCAGCTGCTCGTCGACCGGGCATTTACGGAACTTGTCAAACGCCATATCGAGCTGTCCCTGCTGTTGAAACGCGAGGCCGAGCATGCGGTTGGATTCGGCACCGGCAAGATCAGATTGCTCTTTGCCGCGTTCGGTAACGAGGAATCGCTTGGTAGTCAGCAGCAGGTGACCGATCACCAATAATGCAGCAGGCAGCATCAGTTTCACCCAGATACCAGGGCCCATCATGAGTCCGAAGTGAATGGCAAAAAACACCACGAACAGGCCAAGCGTGAGCATGGCGGCCGGTCCCGCACGCAGTTTCGGCAACACGGCGATCAGGTAAGCAATCACAAGCACCAGTGCCAGCAGGGTTGCCCACAGGCCCCAGGTCGGGGTGCGGAAAAAATGTTGCTGCAGGATAGACGAAACCGAGTGCCCGAGTGTTTCAACCGAGGTAAGCAGCCCGATTGGCGTGACCGCATCGGTGGCAATGCCCTTGGCCGTGGCACCAATCAACACAATTTTGTCCTGATACTTTGCCGCCGGAATTTTGCCGCTATAAACATCAAAAAATGAATCCACCGGCATGGCCGGTTTGCCGTTGACGTTTTTGTAGAAATACGGAAACATCAAGCCCGATTCATCGGTCACGATGCGCAGATTGCCGAGCGTGACACTTTCACCCGGGGTGACACGTACATCCTTGGCGCCCAAATTCAGGCTCTTGGCCGCGATGGCGAGTGCCAGCGACGGGAATTGCTGTACACCAAAAAAATCCACGGTTGTAATATCGCGGCGAATCCCGCCGTCTGAATCAACAAACAAACTCAGATCACCCACGCTGGCGGCGACGTTGCCGATTTGCTCAACCGGATAACCAAATTGCTCACCGGCAAAAATGGGCACCGCCCCGGACGGGACGCTGCTGCCTTTGACATAGTCGGGCAATGGTTTGTCGGGTTTGCCGTTGGGTTGTTGATCGGTGGCGCCAAGATTCATTGGCAGCACAACATTGCCCGCGGCCTTGATGCTCGCCGCCAAACGGCGGTCGGTGTTTAGTGCCTCCTCGGCTTCGGCCAGGATGGACCCAAATTCGGCGACAGTTGCGTTAACCGGCGCCGGCTTGGATTGCCCCTCTGGCGCGGTCCCGCTCTTGCCGTAAACATCGAGCAATTTATTGATATAAAGCAGCCCCGGGTCAATCTGCGGCTCAAAGAAAAAAACGGTATGCCCGATCACCTTGACTTTTGCCCCCGCCAATTTATCAATCATTTTGGCGTGAATCTCGCGTGACCACGGCCAGCGGCCCAGGTTGGCAATCGACTGCTCGTCAATCGCCACCACCGCGATCCGGTCCGACGGGGATTTTGATGTCGCCGAAACGGCAAGGTCATATGCCCGGGTTTCGATTGCACCGAAAAAATTGGTGGTGAAATTGATGCCAAGCACCGCGACCACAATAATCAGGGCAAAGAACCAGTCCTTTGACCAAAAGCCTTCTTTTTTCATTTTTTTCTCCCGAGGGTAAAACCTTGCCGGTTGATTCTAACAAGAATGCCGGAGATCGTCCCTACCGTGAACGCGGGGGGCAAATTTGACTGATTTGGATGGCCGGGTCATAAAGCGGTGTGGCAACGGCACGGCAGAAACAAAACGGGCCGCAAATGCGGCCCGTTGGTTGTCGAAGCAATGAGTCGATTGTGGCTAGGAAAGAAATCCCAGGTCGGTGTTTGAAAATTTTCCGATGTTTGGAAAAATCGTCGCCATATTGGAAGGGGAGACACCAAACCATTTCGCCAGCGTCGCGCCATATTGGTCAACTGACGTGGTGGGCACCCATCGGCCGTTGGTCGACACATCATTTGGGCCACCCAACGTGTGGTTCGGGAATGTGCCGTAAAACTCCTGCCCCCTTACCGCGCCGCCCAGCATCATCTGGTGATTTCCCCAGCCGTGGTCAGAGCCACCGCCGGAGGCCTGTTTTAACGTGCGTCCAAAATCGGACATGGTGAACGTTGTCACCTGATTGGCCACACCCATCTGCACCGTGGCGTCATAAAACGCCTTTAACGCCGCGTCGAGCTGGCCGTATAACGTGTTATGGCTGTTGATTTGATTCGTGTGCGTGTCAAAACCGCCAAGCGAAACAAAAAAGATCTGCCGCTTCAGGCCGATGGTGTTGCGTGCCTCGATCAGCTTTGCCACCTGACGAAGTTGATTACCAATGTTCGATGTGGCATTGGCAAAAATCGGCGTGATGGTGGTGTTGTTTGCGGTGATGATCGGATTGATGACGTCAGAGGCACCGATCGCCTGTGCAAACAAATCGTCCGACTCGCGGACAAAATCGTTGCCCGCATCCAAATTCATGATGTTTTTCAGCGCCGCTTCACGGGCCGTGGTTGCCGCGGCTGCGCCGAAGGTGGCAAGGCCAAACGTACCGGTCGACGGAATGGCGACCATGCGAGGCGTGTTGCCGTTCAGGTATACCGCCGAGCCGGCGATGGAGGTGATCATCGGGAAATTGCTGCCATTTGACGGACCAACAACGTCGGCCAGGCGGCCGCCCCAACCGGTGCGCTCGATGCCTTTGGAAACCGATGTCTGCCATTGCAACTGCTGATCCGAATGCGAAAACAATTGCTCCGGCCGGGCTTTGGTGGCCGCGGTATATTCGGCCTTGGTCAGCGGCTCGGCCAGTGTGCCAACGTTGGTCAGCATGGCCATTTTGCCGGCGTCAAACAATGACTTCATACCGGTCATGGCCGGATGCAAACCATAACTTTTGTTCAGCGCTCTTGGCGTGATGCCGAGCAATTGTGCCTGCGGAATGGCGACGCCACCACTCGCGATGGTTCCGCGGGCGGTGACGTACAAATTGTATTCCGCCGTGTCCATCGGCACGATCAGATTGTTGGCGTCATTGCCGCCAAACAGGAATACACAAACCAGCGCCTTATAGTCGGTGACCGGTGCACTTTGCGCCAGCGCGGCGGACAGCCCAAGCCCTTCGAGTGTGCCGGTGGCTGAAACTGCGCCGGCACCGGCGATGGCTTTTAACAAACGGCGGCGGGTAATGATGTAAGGAGCATTCATGATTGATTTCCTACCGATCAACTTGAAATTGGCTGGAGGTGAGCACCAGATAGGCGGCGGTACGCGCCCGTGACAACGTATCGGTTGAGGCAATCGCGTTGACCGCATTAACAATCTGCTGCTGGCTCGAGGTTGACAATGCGCCTGCGGCAAAAATCCACGAAAGCTTGTCCACCAGTGCTGCAGGGTTGCCCGCAAGCGCCTGCCATGGCGCCCAATCAATGGATGTTCCGGTTGCACCGGTCACGGTCGGGTCCGCGTTATATGTTCCATTGGCAAGTGTATTTCCCTGTTGGCCGTTGGTCACGTTGCGCAAAAAATTGGCGCGTGCAAACGCCGTTGTTGACGTCAGGATTTCAAATTCCGGGCCAAGTTTGCCGTTGGAGATCGTGTTATCCGGTGCGTAATAGTTAAACACCGTCGGTGCGCGGAACAGATCCTGCGACATGGCGGCATATTGTGTACGCACCCAGACGCCATCATTGACCCCGCCCAAACCGCGATAGGCACTCAATGCGAGCAGCACGGGCTCTTTGAGTTTGCCGACACCCGCAACCGTCTTGATGGGCCCACGCGCTTCTGCATCCAACAGAATGGCGCGTACCACCGCCTTCAAATCGCCTTTGATGCCAGAGCCATTGTTGTTGAAGACGGTCGCAATCCGCGCGACATATGCCGGACTCGGATCACTGCTCACCAGCTTCTGGATCAATTGTTTGGAAATAAACGGTGCGACGTTGGGGTGGGCAAATAAGTGGTCGACCGCCATGTTCAAATCTTGCGTGGCGCCTTGATTGGCCGGCAGGACAAATCCACCGATAAGCACCTTTGCCGTGGTGTCGTGGTTGGACGCAACCGGCAACATCGGGTAGTCGTAATAACTGGCGTTATTACGGGTCGGCGGCGTTGCGTTATTGAAGTTTGCATAGGTCCAACCGGTAAACACCCGCGCCAAATTTTCAACGGTCGTCTGTGAGTAGCTTGGAATGAGATTGTCCTGCGCGTCTTTTTTGACGGTGCCATCGAGGTTTAGGTCATACAGCCCAATTGAAAACAATTGCATGATTTCACGCGCATAGTTTTCATTGGCCGCAATGCCGCGCGCCGCGTCAGGCTTGTTTGAATTCGCCATGTTGAGATAGTCTCCCATCACCGGCGAAAGTGTCACCGCCGTCAGCAAATCCTTGTAGTTGCCAAATGCATTGTCCAAAAACATCTGTTGGTACTTGGCCATGCCATACGGCATGATTGTGCTATCCGCGCCTGAGGTGACAAGAATTTGTGACAAGGCAAATGCCACGCGCTGGCGCAGCTGATCTTGTTTGGTCAGCGCGTTTTGCGTGAATCGCAGTTGCACCTGGAACAATGAGTAATTGTCACGGGCGCATATTTGCTCGGCTGAACCAGTCACATTGTTATTGGTGCAATTGGTGGCCTGCTGCGTCGGATAAAAACCCAACGCCGGCATCGACGATTGCGCGGCCATATTCAACTGGCTATCCACCCAAGACGTAATGCCAACCTGCTTGACCTGATTCATCAACGCTTCGTTTGCGCCAAACGTGGCTTGTTTCAACAGTCGGTAAATATCCGCGTCTTGGGCTGTCGAGGTGCCCGGCACACACAGGCTGGTTCCCGCAGGGTTCCAACCACGGTCATACATGTCTTGATAAACCGACAACTGATTTGTAAAAAGGTCTATTTTCAATAGATAATTTTCACACCTTCAACATCGTTTGATAGATATTGTTTGAGTAGGTAAGCAAAACAACAAGTTCCCATGAATAGCCTGAAATTTGGTTTTATTGTTTCTTTAGGAGTTCTCG
>JANOEV010000032.1:0-2615 GCA_031413695.1 Burkholderiales bacterium | reverse complement strand
ACCCTGCGTGGAGAACGAACCCGTCTCCAAACGCACGCCAACACCCATTGTTGAAGACAATGAAATCTTCTTCAGATAGATGCCTTTTGACGACGCCGGCTTGGCTTTGTTTACCGCGGCCACCAACGCCACCAGATTTTCAGTCAGCGCGTCGATGCCGAAAGAGGCGCGGCCGATGGTGCACTGGATAATGCCGGCTTTATCAGCACGGTATTGAACCTGCCCGGCTTTGGCGTCTTTGACCGCTTTTTCGACGTTTGGCGTGACGGTGCCGACCTTTGGGTTAGGCATCAAGCCCCGCGGACCCAAAACCTGGCCCAGCGTGCCGACGATCTTCATTGCATCCGGCGTCGCAATCACGACGTCAAAATCCATGAAACCGCCCTTGATGCGTTCGGCCAAATCTTCAAAGCCGACAATATCCGCACCGGCCGCGGTTGCCTTTTCGGCATTCGCGCCTTGCGCAAACACGGCGACACGCACCGATTTGCCCGTCCCGCGCGGCAATACCACCGAGCCACGAACCGACTGGTCGGATTTCTTGGCATCAATACCAAGATTAATAGCGACGTCGACCGACTCGTCAAACTTGGCGGTCGCAGTCTTTTTCACCAACTCAAGCGCGTCATTGACCGCATAGTTTTTGTCGCGATCGATCAGACCGGCAAATTTTTGAACGCGCTTGGTCAACTTCACTTTTTTCTCTGAATTAGCCATTACCGTACTCCCTCAACATCAATACCCATCGAACGTGCGGAACCAGCGATGGTGCGCACAGCGGCGTCCATGTCAGCGGCCGTCAGGTCGGGCATTTTGGTTTTTGCAATTTCTTCAGCCTGGGCACGCGTCAACTTGCCGACTTTGTCGGTGTGCGGTGTTTTCGAGCCTTTTTCAATTTTTGCCGCCTTCTTGATCAGGATCGACGCTGGTGGCGTCTTCATGATGAAGGTGAACGATTTATCCGCAAATGCGGTGATCACCACGGGAATCGGCAGACCCGGTTCCATTTTCTGTGTTTGCGCATTAAACGCTTTACAGAATTCCATGATGTTCAAACCACGCTGACCCAGCGCGGGGCCGATTGGCGGCGATGGATTCGCCTTGCCAGCCGGCACTTGTAGCTTGATGTAGCCAACAATCTTCTTTGCCATACTTCTCTCCTTGGGTGCATGCGAGATCGACTTTACGATCTCTCCCCGCTAACGATCGGGTAACGCCCGACCTTCGTTTTTCAGCATTGCCGACCGACCCAAACCTCACGCCGCCCGCAATATCGACACTAAAACCTGTTACTGCTTTTCGACCTGCCCGAAATCAAGTTCAACCGGTGTTGGGCGACCAAAAATAACCACGGAAACACGAATCTTGGACTTGTCGTAATTGACATCTTCGACGTTGCCGTTGAAATCGGTAAACGGGCCGTCTTTCACGCGCACCAATTCACCCACCTCAAACAACACTTTTGGCCGCGGCTTCTCGACGCGCTCCTTGACCTGATTAATGATCTGGTCGATTTCCTTTTGCGGCACCGGCGTCGGCTTATTACCCACGCCACCAACAAAGCCGGTGATCTTCGGCGTGGATTTCACCAAATGCCAGGTCTCGTCCGTCATTTCCATCTGGACAAGGATGTAGCCTGGGAAAAAGCGCCGCTCGGATGTCGCCTTCGCACCCTTTTTCATTTCGACCACTTCTTCGGTCGGCACCAGCACTTCACCAAATTTGTCCGCCATGCCGGAACGACGAATACGCTCCACCAATGCGGCGTGGATGCTTTTTTCCTGACCGGAATAGGCGTGAACGATATACCAGCGCATTGTCATCTAGGCACCATGCCCGATAAGTTTCGAAATACCAAAGGTCAGACTCCAGTCAACCACCCACAGGAAAATCGCCATGATGAACACAAACACAAAAATGATGCCGGTCGACTGCATGGCTTCTTTGCGCGTAGGCCAAACAACCTTCTTGGCCTCTTCGATCGCCTCTTTGCCAAACAGCGCAAATTCGCGGCCCGGCGCACTGAACCAGCCGACCACGCCTGCGACGACAAAAATGCCCAGCATGGCACCGATGCGCGCAATCATTGGCTTGTCAGCCAGGAAATAAAACGCGAACACACCACCCAGCAGAATCAGTACCGCTACAACTATTTGAATTTTGTCTTTCATCCGGACCACTTTGGGGCATCGCGTCTGTTTCCAACCTGGTTGGCCTTCAACGCGACACCGGTTCTACAACATGTTTGTTACGACATGACAAATTTGGCAGGCCAGGAGGGCATCGAACCCCCAACCTACGGTTTTGGAGACCGTTACTCTGCCAATTGAGCTACTGGCCTGTTGAGACTTTGGTTGAGTGTTAAGCGTTACGAGTTGAGCGTAAGTTGCAACTACCCACCAATCACGCCCAACACACAAAGCCCAACGCTCAACCGTATTCCTTTACTTCAAAACTTTCGAGACCACGCCTGCGCCCACGGTACGGCCGCCTTCGCGGCGGCGCCGGGCATCACCCTGACGGGCACCCCGAACTTCAGTCAGGCCGGCAGCTACACGGTCAACTGGAGCGTGGTGGATGTCTCTGCTGGTACGGCTACGGCCAGCACGGCCCTC
>JANOEV010000031.1:0-1857 GCA_031413695.1 Burkholderiales bacterium | reverse complement strand
GTTTCAAACGATCAATGATGGGTTGAAACGCGGCGTCATACATCAACACTTTATCTTCGGCATGGTTCTTGATGTAGATGAGATCTTCATCGAACAGCCGGATGTTTACGGTATGGATTACCCCGCCAAATCCGATGGCACCATACCACGCCGCAAGATGGCGATGATGGTTCATGGCAAAGGTTGCAACCCGGTCTCCTTTTTGAAGACCAAATCCGGCGAATGCCTGCGATAACTTGCGCGCTTCCACAGCGACGCCTGCCCAGCTGGATCGGTCTATCCTGCCGTCTGCCCAACGCGTTACAATTTCACGGGTGCCATGCTCTCGCGCAGCATAATCTATTAAATGTGTTACCCGAAGGTCCCAATCCTGCATGCTCCCCTGCATTGCTCTCTCCTGATTTTTTGTTCATTAACGCACCAATGCCAAAACAGGGCCTATTGGCGCAAGCTCTACATTGCCTGCCCCTTCAATTGATTTCACTTGTTCAATCATGGAAGCGTCGAGCTGGAAGCGTCGGCCAAGTAAAATTTGCGCCCATTTGCCATCGGCAGTCCGGGTTTTCACAACCAATTCGCTCTTGCCGCCTTGCAATGGCGCAACCAGTTGGGCCAATTGTAACATTCCAGCTTCACTGACGATATCCAATTGCATCTTCAATCGTGCGTTGCTGACTAAGCTGTTGAGTGGTTTTGCGCTCTTGACCGTAAAGCTGGGAACTTCATCGCCTGCACGCATATCCATTTCGCACGAAAGCAACAGGCAAGCCGCCTCTTTCGACCGTTCGGACAGTTGCAAACCCACCGCTTCGTCGAAACACCGCACGGAAAACTGACCACTTTGGTCTGAAAAATCGGCAACCATGAATCGTTTGCCCTTACGCGATTCACGCCATCGCACACCTTCGATTAGGGCCGACATTGTGGCGGCACGCCGGACACCCTCGGGTATTGGCCCGCTCTCTAACCAAACGCTGTAGGATTTTGCCCCGTGACTTGCGGCAATGGCGTCATATTGCGAGCAGGGATGTGCCGAAAAATAAAAGCCAAAGGCTTCTTTTTCGCGGTTCATCTGTTCGCCCAGCGGCCAATGCAAATTTTGATCAAATCGCAATTGCGCGACGTCAGCTCCGCCTTCACCAAATAACCCGCCCTGCCCACTTACGCGCGAATCACGCGCCGATTGCGCGGCTGCTAGTAATGTTTCGGCTGCGGCGTGAACAGCCGCGCGGTTTGGTTCCAAAGTATCGAACGCGCCAGATGCCGCCAGATTTTCAAGGCTGCGGCGGTTTAGTTGGGCGGGATCAGCTCGATTGGCAAAGTCATCAAGGTTGGTGAAAGGACCAGCTGTTTTGCGTTCGGTAACCAGTACCTCCATGGCCCGTTCGCCTACGTTCTTTATGCCGCCTAAGGCATAACGCACTGCAAGCCCACCCTCGCCGTCACTTTCGACGATATATTCCGCCTCGCTGCGATTGATGTCTGGCGCAAGGCACGTGATATCCAGCCGCCGCATATCATCGATAAAAATGCCAAGCTTATCGGTCTGGTGCATATCAAAACACATGGATGCAGCAAAAAAATCTTCGGGATGATGCGTTTTTAACCACGCGGTCTGGTACGCCAGCACGGCGTAAGCGGCCGCATGACTTTTGTTGAAGCCATAGCCTGCGAACTTGTCGATCAGGTCGAACAACTCATTGGCTCGGTTTGGCGTGATGTCGTGGTTGGCGCATCCTGTAACAAAACGCCCGCGCTGCGCGTCCATTTCAGACTGGACCTTTTTGCCCATCGCGCGACGTAAAAGATCGGCTTCGCCCAAGCTATACCCCGCCAATATCTGCGCGGCCTGCATAA
>JANOEV010000030.1:0-9323 GCA_031413695.1 Burkholderiales bacterium | reverse complement strand
AACGTTTGATGAGTCGCTCGTGAATGCTGTTGAATTGGTCGGCGTCTTTTTTGACCGCCTGCAACCAATACCATTGCGCAACACTCGCCTCAATCAGTGAGGTCGGCGTGTCGGCGTTGTATTCAAGCAGCTTTGGTGGCGAGCGGCCGTCCCATGACAGATCAAAGCGCCCAAACAGCGTGGCGTCATCGTTGTTCCACGAGTCGGTCACCAGCGGCACGAACTCAGCGGGGATGGCGAAACGATCAAATAGATCGTGGTCAATGACGTGCTGCGCGGCATCGATACACATTTGGTGCAATTCATTGGTGGACGATTCGAGCATATCGACTTCACCAGTGGTCAACGCATAACAGGCGCGCTCGTCCCAATAAATCCCGTCGATGGAATGAAAAGAAAAGCCCACCTCCTCCATTTTTTGAGGCCAGTCTGGTCGGGGAATAAGGAGTTCGCGTTGCATGGGTAGTGGTCGAGGGCTTTTCTTTCAGTGCAGTCTAACTTGGGGCGCGCCCCAAGTTAAGACCGCGAGGTCGGCCGGAACTAAAGCCACGTTGCCTTCCATTTTTTGCGGCCAGTCAGGCCGGGGAATAAGTTGGTCCCGCTTCATGCCGGCGACAAAATTTTGTACATGAACGTTGACGGCGTCCAGCCGTCAACCGTGCCAATTGCGTAGCGTGGAATCTCACCCGCAATTGCGTAACCAAGCGAAGCATACAAATACTGGGCACCCGAATGGCTTTCGGTATCGAGTACCAACAATTCACGTTTTTCGGCGCGCGCCACATGTTCGGCCGCCAGCATCAGCTGCCGTCCGATACCACGCCGCTGCGCCGCCGAATGCACCAGCAGTTTTTGCACTTCCGCACGGTGGCGTGCATTGGGCTTGTTCGCCAATGCGAGTTGTACCGCACCGACAATATTGTGATCGAGACGCGCCACCAGCAGTTTGGTGGCGCCGTCGGACATGGCGACCGCCACACCCTGCCAATACGCATCAATGTCTGCTGCTGAAACAGGCAATACATAACCGACCGATGCGCCGCCTTCGACGGCATCGCGCAACAGCCGGGCAAGACCGGCACGATCCTCGGCGCCGAGTGTCGTTTTAACATCAATGTCGACCATCAGCCGGACGCACTATGGCCACTACTGCCAAAACCGCCGCGTGAAACGCCCGATGAAGTCGAGCCGGATGACTTGGCGCCAATAGTCTTGCCGGTGCGCGATGGCGAGGCCGACCCACCATAGTACGGATACGATCGCCCGTAGTACGCGGTGTTGGCACCGCGCGAATGTGGGTGATCGTATGCCGGCTCGCAGTCCTGCGGGTTGTTACCCCAATCGGCGAGACAGTCTTCCTTATTGGCGTACACATCGCGCCGGGTTTCTTCTTTTGCGCACCCCGAAAGGGACGCGATGGTCGCGGCACCAATCAATACCAGGGTGACACGTGAGCTGGATTTGCGGGAGATGGTCATGGTGTTTCTATACTAACAAATACGCGGGTAAATACAAACACACAATCACGCCCTCACGCTGACAGCAGCGCCTTGACATATTCCGGTTGCGCTTGCATGGCGCAATGCATTTCACCGTTATAGAGCTGTCGCGCCTGAATGTTGCGCTCGTTGAGTCGTGAATCGATTTCACCGGCAGTGTGGCCGCTCAGGCCAGGCGACATCGAGGCGACGGCGAAACCCCAGGTCGCGCCATACATCGGGATGTGCACAAAATAGGGGGTGACGTGCTGGAATACCGACCGCAGGTTGATGATCGCGGCTTTAACCCGCTCTGGATGCGAAAACGGCGAGCCAAGATGTATTGTCAGTGCGCCATTTTGATTAAGCGCACGGCGGCAACTATCGTAAAACTGTGTGGTGTAAAGCGCCTCGGCCGGACCGATGGGATCGGTGAGATCGAGGTAAATGAGGTCGAAGCAGTCGGGTGTCGTTTGCAACAATTCAAAACCATCGCCCACCACCACCTGCAAACGATGATCGTCAAACACATTGTGGTGGACACTTTCGAAATGCGCTTTGGCAACCTCGATCACGTCGCCGTCCAGTTCACAAAGCCGGCAATGGCTGACCGACGGGTGTTTCAACAGCTCTTCGGCCGCGCCGCCGTCGCCGCCACCAATGATCAGCGCCGATTGCGGGTGCGGATGCGAGATCGCGGCCGGGTGTATCAACGCCTCGTGGTATAAAAATTCATCGCGCGCTGAGACCATGTTTGCGCTGTCAATACGCATCAGCTTGCCCAAGTCGGGCGTATCAAACACCTCGATCAATTGGTACGCCGATTGTTTGGACAACACACATCGCGTCGCGTCGAAATAGACGCCCGAGGTATCGTTTAGGGTTTCTATCAGCTGTATGGGTGATACCATTTTTGTTTCATTCGATAAATTGCCCGCGATGATTCTTGTTGCCGCAATTGGCAAGATGGAAGCCGTCATCCCAGCGACGGCTGGGATCCAGTCCCATCAACATCACGGATATTGAACATCGGAAACGACAGTTAGTTTATGCAAGGACTGGGTCCCAGCCGTCGCTCGGACGACGGGCTGGGGCAGGTTCTGCGCTGCGATGACGGGCGAGATGGCACATTGATGATGTGTTGCCACTACGCCGCAACCTTGACCGGCAGGCCCTTGCCGCGCCAGACGCGCTCGACCACAATATCGGCGGGCTTTAATCGTGCCACCAGCTCCGCATACAGGCGTTCGGCTTTGCTGCTGTTGTCACCCGACACGTTGCAAACATAAACATCGAGCGTGGCAGCATCGCGTTCCGGCCAGGTGTGGATCGCCAGATGCGACTCGGCCAGCACAATGGCACCGGTCGCGCCGCCCGCCTGGGTTTCGTTAAAACCGTCAAACTGAAAAAAATGCTCGCCCAGAACAGTCAGGCCGGACGCAAGGGCGGCGTGCAGGCAAAGCTGGCGCAATGCCGCCGCCGAGGTCAGGTAGTCGCTGTGCGGGCAGTCATACAGGTCCGCAATGATGTGCAATCCCTTCATTTATTGATTCCTTTTTGGGACTTCCTTCGGCTTTTTGAGTCGTTGCAGGGCAATGCAGGGTGCCGGCGTGTTGTTGGGTCGTGACTCTGGCGTCCATTATAATTCGGGGGTCTGCCGCAGGTATGACTTTTGTGTCCGCCAGCTTACCTGTCACCCGCCCTTCGTCGATTTTCCGCTGCCGACCCGCCCACTTTTCTGTTGAACACCATGACCCAACCCTCCCGCGCCGACATTACCAACGCCATCCGTGCCCTTTCGATGGATGCCGTCCAGAAAGCCAATTCCGGACACCCCGGCGCACCGATGGGCATGGCTGAAATTGCCGAAGTCTTGTGGCGTCACCATCTTTCGCACAATCCGAAAAATCCGCACTGGACCAATCGCGACCGGTTTGTGCTGTCGAATGGTCACGGCTCGATGCTCATCTATTCGTTGCTGCATTTGACCGGCTACGATCTGCCGATGGACGAAATCAAGAACTTTCGCCAGTTGCATTCAAAAACCGCCGGCCATCCGGAAGTCGGCATCACACCCGGCGTGGAAACGACAACCGGCCCGCTTGGGCAGGGACTTGCTAACGCGGTCGGCATGGCCATCGCCGAGCGGGAATTGGCGCGCACGTTTAATCGCGACGGCCTGAATATTGTCGACCACCACACCTATGTGTTTGCCGGTGACGGTTGCCTGATGGAAGGTATTTCGCACGAAGTGTGCGGGCTGGCCGGCACCCTCGGCTTGGGAAAGCTGATTTTGTTCTACGACGACAATGGCATTTCCATCGACGGCAAGGTCGAAGGCTGGTTTCGCGACAACACCCCGATGCGTTTTGCCGCATACGGTTGGAATGTGATCCCGAATGTCGACGGCCACAATCCGGATGCGATTGATGCTGCCATTCAAGAGGCCAAGGAACAATCGTCCAAGCCGACCTTGATTTGCTGCAAAACAGTGATCGGCAAAGGCGCGCCAAACTTGGCCGGCACGGACAAAGTACACGGTGCCGCGCTCGGCGACAAAGAAATTGCCGCCACCCGCGAAGCGATCGGCTGGAAACACGCGCCGTTCGAAATCCCAAGGGATATTTACGATGTCTGGGACGCTACCCACAAGGGCGCAGCAGTTGAAGCGCAATGGAACGCCACCTTCACTGCGTATCAGCACGCGCACCCCGAGTTGGCCAAAGAATTCACGCGCCGCATGAAAGGTGATCTGCCGGCTGACTTCGCCGACATCGCCAACGCGGTGCTGACCAAAGCGGTTGAGAAAGCCGAAACCGTCGCCACGCGCAAGGCGTCACAAATTGCGATCGAGGGCTTCGCCGCGCATATGCCGGAAATGCTCGGTGGCTCGGCCGATTTGACCGGCTCCAACCTGACCAATTGGAGCGGCAGCAAGGCGTTGTCGGCCACCCAAGGCGGCAACTACATCAACTACGGCGTGCGTGAATTTGGCATGACGGCAATTGTGAACGGCCTCGCATTGCACGGCGGCTTTATTGGCTATCACGGCACCTTTTTGACCTTCAGCGACTACTCGCGCAACGCCTTGCGCATGGCAGCACTGATGAAGATTTGCAACATCGCGGTGTTCACACACGATTCGATCGGCCTCGGCGAAGACGGCCCGACCCATCAATCGGTTGAACACGTCGCAACCCTGCGCATGATTCCGAACATGGACCTGTGGCGCCCTTGTGACACCACCGAAGCGGCGGTTGCGTGGAAATCTGCCCTGGCGCGCAAAGATGGCCCGACCTCGTTGATATTTTCGCGACAAAATTCGCCGTTCCAATTGCGCGATGGCGTGACCACCGCCAACATTGCGCGCGGCGGTTATGTCTTGTCAAAAGAAGCCGGCACACTGTTCGCCGTCATCATCGCCACCGGCACCGAAGTCTCGTTGGCAATGGAAACACAAAAGATACTCGCGGCAGAAGGCATCCATGTGCGCGTGGTGTCGATGCCGTCAACCTATCAATTCGACAAACAAACCGCTGCATACAAAAACGACGTGATGCCGACCGGCGCGCCACGCGTTGCCATCGAAGCGGGCGTCACTGACTATTGGCGCAAATATGTCGGGCTGGATGGCGCCGTGGTCGGCATCGACACGTTCGGTGAATCGGCACCGGCCGGTGTGTTGTACAAACACTTTGGCATTACGGTGGATGGTTTGGTGAAGGCGGTGAAGGGGGTTTTGTAATTTACCTTTAGGGCAGCACGGAATTGAACAGCACACGATCATTCGTTGGCCCCAACCTTCTCATTTTCATCGGCATGTTGCCGATGATCCTGTGGCTACTTCCGCTTGGTTCGTTCGGATACATTGCTGTCAAATCGGGTAATTTGGGTTTTTCCGATCTTTATGTGCTCACCATCGTCGGCTTTGTTGCCGTTGCCGCAACCGTTGCCATTTCGGGTGCAGGATTTTTGTGGGCTGCCAACATTCAGCGAAAGAATGGCATATCGCGACCAAAATCGACCAACACATTGTTAGTAATATGTGTAGTTTTGCTCGCCATACCATTGATCCTACTTTTTGCCGGCGCGCTAATTGCAGCAATCGCCCCGTTCATATGACGTTTGGTTGGCGACGACGGCTGAAAAGGATACTCGAATGTATGAGGCGGGACTCGTGTTTTATACCCAAGCGGTTATTTGTGTGTTGGCCTCGCTAATGATTGTCGGCGCCTACAAACTCTATAAACTTCCGCGCCGTGGGAGACGCTCACTTTTGGTGCTCGCTCCTACTGCACTAATGATCGTTTTTAACCAGCATCTTCCTGCCCAACAATCATTCGATTTTCCTTCCTTCCGTCCGTCACCCAGCAGTGCCGGTGCCGAGCAAGAATTTTGCGGCCACCCGACACTCGTCGGCCCTTCATTTGTTGAGGAATTCAACCGATTGGAAAGGCAGCGAGCCCAATTTGGGTTCATATTCATCTGCGAGCCAATTGTCGGGTCATTCTTTATGGCACGCAGAGTGAAGTCTTGGCACAGCGTTTTGCCTGAGTTGGGTTTTATCCCCGTTAATTTGGATGGCACCCCATTTGCGTCCTTCGAGCTAATGGGGGGCGTCCTGAATGCAACGCTTCCGAGTTTGATTTCGCTAAAGAAGACAGATCATGTTGCCAGGGTATTTAGACGCCCGGACGGGCTGACTCTCTTTCTCGAAGAACACGACCTATCGATCACTGGAGGTGGTGTAACTATGGTGTATCGGGAGCCTGATGTGATGATCAATAGCGCCCCCGGGTTTTGGACGATCGGACAGGCGAAATCTGGAAATGCATATTCGGAACTTTGGTGGCAAGGCGAAACCCGCGAATTCAAGTTGGTAGCAAACGCAAATCTACGGCGCCTTGATGGTGGCGAAGCATACTTTCTGGATCTCGCAAGAAGTCTGCCGGCAGGGATCCCAAGCGGCAAGCACAAGACCTCGAAATTCGTGGTCGGAAAACCGGGAGAGATTTCGAACGTCGAATTTCAGACTGCGCCTGAAAAATGGTGAATGGGCGTTCACGAATACCGCTGACAGATCCAAAGGTGAGAGAGTTGTAATCTGTGGTCCTTTGATATCAACAGTCAGTGTTTTCCTAAATGCACCATTTGCGAAGAATAGGATAAATTCTTGAGCATCGATGCCGAAACCGGCGCCTAATCAACCGGTAATAGCGCGCTAGCGCTTGCTAGATTCTTTCAAGTATTGACCATACCCATGACCCACGCCAAAATCCGGCTTGATTTCCCACGCCAGTCAATCCCAAAGATGCATTCCCGCGCGGAGGCGTTCCATGCCGAAGTGATGCGTCGCCGCACAGTGCGGGATTTTTCGTCCGATGCGGTACCGCGTGACATTATCGAAAAATGCATCGCATCGGCCGGCTGTGCGCCTAGCGGCGCGAATCAACAGCCATGGCGGTTTGTGGCGATTGCCGACCCGGCGATCAAGAAAGTTATTCGTGACGCTGCCGAAGCCGAGGAGCGCGAATTTTATGATCACCGCGTCACGGATGCCTGGCGCGAGGCATTGGCACCATTGGGCACGGATGCCGACAAACCGTTTCTCGAAACCGCGCCGTGGTTGATTGCGGTGTTTTACGAGGCCTACGGTTACGCGGCCGATGGCGGCAAAGAGAAACGTTACTACCCAATTGATTCGACCGGTATTGCGACCGGGTTTTTAATTGCCGCCCTGCATCACGCCGGCCTGGCATCACTCACCCACACACCGAGCCCGATGGCGTTTTTGAATTCGATTCTGGGCAGGCCGGATAACGAACGGCCATTTGTGTTGATGGTGGTGGGCTATCCTGCCGAGAACGCGATGGTGCCTGATATCGCGCGTAAATCGATCAACGACATTGCGACATTCATCTAAGTCCGTGCAAGGGGCGGAGGCTCGTCAATCGACTTGAGCGCGTCGACGCATTCGGCTGTGGCTCAACGGCCACCAAAGCATTGCTGCCATCATCAATAGTAGAAAATCCTCAATTAGCGTTGCTGCCGTGAGCGGGCGTGCAAAGTACACACCAAAGCAACCGCAGTTTGGGATGTCCAAGCCGCGCAGAAAGGCTACTGTAAGCCAGACGAAATAGACGACATGAATTGCGACCAGCAGAAATGCGGCGTTTGCTCGACGGTGCCCGGACGCAAGCCAAATTGCCAGTCCGATTTCAAATGCCACGAGTTTCCAAGCGGCAAACGGGATCAATGCAGTCGGGACGACTTGATAGCTCGCGACGATGGGGTAAAGACCCGTCATGTCGGCGAGTTTTCCAATGCCGGACGCCGCCAACAGCAACACAAAGAAGCCTCGCAGCACCGGCTCAAGAATTAGATGTGGGATCGGGGGCATCACTGTTCTGATTTATTTGGCCGGCTGGTGATTGATGGTCCAGTCGTAATTCGAAAATTCCACCTTGTAGTCAGCCGGGATTTTAATTGTGCGATAACGGTTGACGTAGCCAATCAGCGTCGGCTCACTTGCCAAGAAATCCACCGTGAAGAATTTTATAATTTCGGAAAGTGTGACCGTTTTGTTGGCAACTTCAAGCCTGACGTTCCTGTCTTCGGCAAAAAACAGACGCGACTCGCGCTCGAGTTGTGCGTCCAACGTTGCCGGTAGAAAGACCTCTCGCGGCAAACGCGGGCAGCCGACAGACATACAATTTAATGCGAAGTGAATTCGCGGGTCGCCAAGCGGCCGAATAACCTTGTTTTCATATTCGTATAGCGAGATGGCCTCGCCACCAACCTGTACTTTCCCAAGCGCGAAGAAACCAACCTTCTTTATTCCTGCCAGCGTTACCGGGATGCCGGTGGCGATCACCTTGTGCATGGCCAGCGCATTGTAGGCATTGATGTGATACGCCAACACGTGTTGTTTAGTCGGGAACAGGGCAGGTTGGTTGTTCGGTCCGATGTCGTATACGTAGGCGACCATCCGGTCCAGATCGGCGCGACTTTTTGCCAATGCCGCAAAATTGACACGGCCCTGTTCATCGACAAATTGTTGCAGCACACGAGACCAAGCCTCGTAGGGTGGCGGCGCCGGCGGTGTGTCCACGCTGTCCGGCCGTGGCACCGAGGCGCAGCCGACCAACCCCAACAACAACAGGCAGGACAATATTTTTTTCATCTCGGCTGTTCTGTTTGAGGTGACAACAATCGCTACGCTGGATACACTGCGCAGCACTATTCTGCTGCCTGCGGCCAATTCTCAGCGGCCTTGGTATCCGCCGTCTCCTTGGCGCGGCCACGCATGTTTTTTCGTGTCAGCGCCACTGATATCTTGTCTGGCATTTTGTCCTCGAATTCGCCACTAGCGGGATTAAAGAACAATATTTTGTTTTGACGTTTAACTGGCGCGGCAACCAATAAGTAGTCGTCGCGTTTGGCGTTGTGCACACACATCGAGATCGGCCCGGTCGGTGTCATGACCATAAACGAGCAAGCGTCACACCGCTCTTTTTTAAGCTGTGCCGAATCCATGAAGTTGTGGACAAAAAACGATATCTTGCCGATCTTGCCGCGCGCAGCGATAAGGTCGTGCCTTGCCTGCCATGCGAGTTTTGCGAGGCGTGCGGCCACCCCCCAAAATGTGGCGGGATGTCTGATGAAATAGCCCGCCGCTGTTTTTAACACGCTGCGCTTGTCGGCGCGATTGACTGTCAGGTTTGCGCTCGAGGCCAGAATGTCCTGCACAAATTGCGGGTCGTTAAAGAAGTCGTAGACGTTTTTGTTAATAACCAGCCCGTAGGCGTAACCATTACATTTGGCATGTCCGGCGCTGGCGGCATC
>JANOEV010000029.1:0-1907 GCA_031413695.1 Burkholderiales bacterium | reverse complement strand
TTCTCGTCGGGCCCCACCGACGCGCCAGAGCCTTCAAGTTTCAACTTGACGTTGTAACCGTAAACGGCAAAGCTGGGTGAACCAAGCTTGCGCCGGGTCTTTTCGATGCCGGGTTGTGCACTCAGGATCGGCCAGCCACTTTCCGTCTGCCAGTAGTTGTCGATGACACTGACGTTTGCGCCTTTTTCGATCCAGTCGCTGGTCGGCTGGTCCAGCGGCTCGCCGGCGAGATAGAGATAGCGCAAACTCGACGTGTTGTATTTTGAAAGATAGGCGGGATCCTGCTTTTTCAACACACGTATGGCGGTTGGCGACGAGAACATCGCCACCACATTGTATTGCTCGACAATTTTCCACCACACGCCCGGGTCGGGTCTGATCGGGAGCCCTTCATACATGATAGTGGTCGACCCATTGATCAACGGGCCGTAAATAATGTACGAGTGCCCGACCACCCAGCCGATGTCAGAGGTGCAAAAGAATGCCTCCCCGGCATTGGTCGAAAAAATATCCGGCATCGACGACGCGAGGGCAACGGCGTAACCGCCGGTATCACGCTGGACACCCTTTGGTTTGCCGGTGGTGCCGCTGGTATAGAGGATATACGAGGGATGGCTCGACTCGACCCATTCACACGGCACGACTTCACCTGCATGACGTGGTGCAAGCGCGGCATAGTCCATGTCACGGCCGGGCAAAACCTGCATGCTCTTGTCGAGGTGGCGGTTTACCAGGACCACATGTCGCGGCGGGTGTGTTGCAAGTTTGATCGATTCGTCGGTCAGCGGTTTGAGCGCGATGACCTTGCCGGCGCGCGAACCCGCGTCCGCAGTGACCATGACCTTGGGCTTGGCGTCGTAAATGCGCGCCGCCAGAGAGGAGGCGGCAAAGCCGCCGAATACCACCGAATGAATCGCCCCGATGCGCACCGTTGCCAGCATCGCAAACACGGCCTCGGGAATCATCGGCATATAAATCAGCACCCTGTCACCTTTGCCAACGCCCAGCGACTTCAGCACGGCGGCAAAACGGTTTACCTCGTCGAACAATTGGCGATAGGAGAACGTACGCGTCTGCTCAACTTCTGATGAAATCCAAACCAGCGCATTTTGATCGGCGCGGGTGGATAAATGCCGGTCGACTGCGTTGTAACAAAGATTGGTTTCACCGCCGACAAACCATTTTGCAAACGGCGGCTTGGAATAATCACAGATTTTATGAAACGGTTTGACCCAATCAATACGCCCGGCCTGCTCCGCCCAGAACGCATCGGGCGCGGCGAGTGATCTTGCGTGGAATTTTGCGTAACTGTTTTTTTCAGTAGCCATGTCAGTCACTTTCGTCTGCGAAATTCAGCGATCCCTGAAACGAACGGCCCGACTTTTCCACGGGCGTTTTACTTGAAGATGACTTCTTCAATTGCGCTCAACAACGCCTTGGATTTGGCGGGTTTGGTGAGGTAGCCGTTTGCCCCGAGTTTGAGTCCCTTCATGATGTCTTCAAGCGATCCCAGACTCGACAACATCAGCACCGGCAGGCTTTTCATTTTGTCGTTTGAGCGGATACGGTTCAGGATATCAAAACCGTTGGCGTCCGGCAGCAATACGTCGAGCAGCACCAAGTCCGGCTTGGCCTTGAAGCCGGCAACAATTTCGGCACGATTGCCGGCTCGTACCACACGGTAGTCGGCTTTTAGCAAAATACGCTCCAGCAACATTGCGGTGACGGCATCATCTTCAACCACCATCACCATTGGCGGCGAATTGACCGGCGGACGGCTTGGTGCATCCGGAAAGATGCGCACAAAAAAACCATTACTGGTCAGTTTTGATTCCCCAATGACCGCCTCCTCATTCAGGGCCTGCTCTTGTTGCGGCGTCGCCTCACGCCCCCTACACTTTTTTTGG
>JANOEV010000028.1:0-2671 GCA_031413695.1 Burkholderiales bacterium | reverse complement strand
CGGCTTCACGCAGCATCCGGATCTCACGCTCATCGGCGTGCTGAGCGGGCTCGAGATGGCGTGTTGGGACATCGTTGGAAAAGCGGCGGCGTTGCACTTCCACGCCAAAACCTTCCGCGCGGCTTTTGGCGATCATGTCGTTCAAATCCCGGTAGTTGTCAGCGCGGTGGCCGTAACGCATGCCGTCAAACCGGCTCAAATTGGATGATGCTTCGGCGGGCGCGATGACGTAATAAGCGGGGATCGCCAGCGCTGTACGCGGCAACGAAACATCGACCACGGTTGCGCCGTGTGCGCGGAAAGTGGCAATCGCTTCTTGCACCCGTGCGGCGACGTCGGGCGCCAACCCGCCGGCAAAAAACTCCTTCGGCAGGCCGATTCTTAATTGATCAAACACCTTGTTCTGCGGGCGTTTTGAAGCATTTTGTGTCTGAAACCCGCCCAAAATGGACACTTTCGCCTGCGGACTATCAAGCGACGTGGCGTCGCGCTCGTCAAACCCGGCCATGGCGTCGAGCAGATAGGCGCAATCTTCGGCGGTTCTGGCCATCGGACCGCCCTGATCGAGCGATGAGGCAAACGCGACCATGCCGTAACGCGAAACCCGCCCGTAGGTGGGCTTGATGGCAGTGATGCCGCACATCGCCGCCGGCTGACGCAACGAGCCGCCGGTGTCGGTGCCGGTGCTGGCTGGCACAATGCCTGCCGCGACTGCCGCCGCCGATCCGCCCGACGATCCGCCCGGAATGCGCTGATGGTCCCACGGGTTTTTGACCGGTCCAAACGCCGAGTTTTCGTTGGATGAACCCATCGCGAACTCGTCGCAATTGAGTTAGCCGACACACACCATGCCGGCCGCACGCAGCTTTTCGACCACCGTGGCATCGAACGGCGAGACATAGTCGGCAAGCATTTTCGAGCCGGCGGTGCTGCGCCAGCCGCGCGTGACAAAAATGTCCTTGTGGGCAATCGGCACGCCAAGCAGCGGACCGCTTTCACCGGCGGCAATGCGCCGGTCGGCCGCATCAGCCTCCGCCAGCGTCAACGCCGGATCGACGTGCAGGAAGGCGTTTAACGATTGTTGTTGGTTAATCCGGGCGAGCGACTGCTCGGCAAGCGCGCGCGCGGTGGTCTCGCCGCTCGCCAGTCGGCGCGATAAGGCGGCAATGGTGCCGTCAGCGCTGGAGGAAGGGTTGACCGATGACATGCCCGGCGCTTACTCGATTACTTTGGGCACCAGGTACAGGCCGTTTTCGGTCTGGGGCGCATTGGTAAAGCACGCATCTCGCAGGTCGGGCGCGGTAACCGCGTCGGGCCGCAGACGGAGCGCCATCTCACCCATCACCGACAACGGGTGGCTTAACGGCACGACGCCAGCGGTATCGACCGCCTGTAATTGGTCAATCAGGGAAAGGATTGACGACATGTTGTCGCCAAGGCCCGACAACTGCGCAGCCGGCACGTCGATGCGCGCCAGCGTGGCGATACGGGTGAGGGTGGCGGGGTCAAACGACATGGCGTGACAAAAATGCGAAGGGGGGGTGTCGAATAAAAACTAGGGGAAACGCGTTGCCGCCGCCTGATTTCATAGGCAAATGCGGTGATTTTCATAGGGGCTGAGTTATCATATCGTATTCGGGTCGAAAAAACCGTTTTGTCGTGATTTGCAAAAGTAACAGCGTTTTTTTGCCGCACTTTTTGTATGGCGCGAGAATGTTTTCCGACCCAAACGATTTTGACCAACCGGAATTGACGACAGCAGTCATCACCCTATTTTTTATTATTCGATTCAACGTCATGTGCCGAAGCTGATTCGACCAACACGTTGTGTCACCGGCAATCAGAAAGGCACCATGTTTTTTTCCAAGTATTTCTCCAGCGATCTGGCCATTGATCTCGGCACGGCAAACACGCTTATTTACTTGCGCGGCAAGGGCATCGTGCTCGATGAACCATCGGTGGTGGCGATCCGCCAGGATGCCGGCCCGAACAGCAAAAAAACCATTCAGGCCGTCGGCCAGGCCGCCAAGATGATGTTGGGTCGCACACCCGGCAACATCACCGCCATTCGTCCGATGAAAGACGGTGTGATCGCCGACTTTCACACCACCGAACACATGCTGAAATTTTTTATCAAAAAGGTGCACGATGCCCAGTGGTACCGACCGAGCCCGCGCATCGTTATTTGTGTGCCGTGCGGCTCGACCCAGGTTGAGCGCCGCGCGATTCGTGAGTCGGCGGTTGCCGCCGGTGCCTCACAGGTATTTTTGATCGAAGAGCCGATGGCCGCGGCAATTGGCGCAGGGCTGCCGATTGCCGAACCAACCGGATCGATGGTTGTTGATATCGGCGGCGGCACCACCGAGGTCGGTGTGATTTCGCTCGGCGGCATTGTTTACTCGGCGAGTGTGCGTGTGGGCGGCGACAAGTTTGACGAAGCCATCATCAGCTACATCCGCCGCAATTACGGCATGTTGATCGGCGAAGCCACGGCTGAAATGATCAAAAAGAATATCGGTTCGGCATTCCCGGGCAGTGAAGTGCGCGAAATGGAAGTCAAGGGCCGCAATCTGGCCGAGGGTATTCCGCGGTCGTTTACGATTTCGTCAAATGAGATTCTCGAGGCGCTCACCGATCCGTTGAATTCAATCGTGTCGGCCGTCAAATCGGC
>JANOEV010000027.1:0-1646 GCA_031413695.1 Burkholderiales bacterium | reverse complement strand
CCGCAGGGCCCCGGAATCGAGTCGGCCGGGTAGCCGGCTGGATACGTGGCGGGCAACCCCCACGCTTGCATCGCGACATAGCCGGGGTCGGTCGGCGTCGCGGCGACGCCCGTCGACAGCACCGACAGCGTCGCTCCGGCGTTCGGCACGACGTTGGCGCCCCACTGGGGCGTGACGCGGCGGCCACCCAATATCAATCCGCCAATCAGTCCAAGAAACCACATGTCGTCACCTTTGTTTTTCCAGCTTTACCCATACAAAAAATGCAGGCTGGCCCCTTGCAAAACGGCTTTTTCAGGCGTTTCTGCCCCAAACAGGCCGTCAACGCTTGTGTTTCATCTCCAATCGCCGCGCAACGTGGCGACCTTTTCCTGCAGCCCTTCAGCGCTGACAGCGTTTGCCGGCCAAGGTGTGTCGATGACAAACGCGATGTTGGAAAACACGCCGCGCGGGTAACGCATCGCCACCCCGCCCCAACGCGAAAAAAAGCTGCCCCACAATCCCTGCAACGCCATCGGAATCACCGGCACCGGATTTTTTTCAAGAATGCGCATGATGCCTTGTTTGAATGGGTAAAGGTCACCGTTATCGGTGATGCGCCCTTCCGGAAAAATACAGACAACTTCACCGGCCTGCAAATATTCGTCGATGCGTTCATATGCACGTTCAAGCATTGCGGGGTCTTCTTTAACCGAGGCGATGGGAATGGTGCCGGCGGTGCGAAACACAAAATTCAGCAGCGGGATTTTGAAAATCCGGTAGTCCATGACAAAGCGCACAGGCCGGCGGATACACCCGGCAATCACCAGCGCATCAACATAGCTGACGTGGTTACACACCAACACACACGCACCTTCATCGGGAATATGCCGTTGCCCTTCTTCTTTCACGCGGTAGAACGTATGCACCAATATCCAGACGATAAAGCGCATCAGGAATTCAGGGATCAACATAAAGATGTAAATCGCCACCACCGCATTCATGATGCCAACCACCAAATACAGTTGCGGCAGCGACAGCCCTGATTTCAACAGCACAGCGGCGAGGATGGAAGCCACAACCATAAAAATGGCATTCAAAATATTGTTCGCCGCAATGATGCGCGCCCGATATGCCGGCTCGGCACGTGCTTGCATCATGGCGTACAACGGCACCGAGAAAAAGCCGGCAAACATCGCCATCAGGAACAAATCGGCCATCACACGCAGGTTGGACCAATGCCGGACGAATTCAAACACGCCGCTCAACGTTCCCGACGGCGCAATATTGCGCGACGCAAAATAGAGATCAACTGCAAAGACGGTCATGCCGAACGAACCAAACGGCACCAGGCCGATTTCGATTTTGTGACCCGACATTTTTTCGCAGAGCACGCAACCGATGCCGATACCCATGGTGAACAGGCCCATCAATAGCAGCACCACCAGCTCATCGCCGCCCAGCACCTCTTTGGCGAAGCCGGTAAGCGAGGTCAAAAAAATCGACCCCATGAACCAGAACCACGAGTTGCCAATCAGTGAGTTGAACACCGCCGGGCTTTTATAGGCGATCTTCAGGTTATGCCAGGTTTCGGTGACCGGATTCCAGTTGATTTTTAATGTCGGTTCCGGCGGCGGCGACGCTGGAATATAGCCGGCGATAACGCG
>JANOEV010000026.1:0-3236 GCA_031413695.1 Burkholderiales bacterium | reverse complement strand
GGGTGATCTTCTGGCTCGTATGCGGCGTGCTCTCGCTGCTCTTCGCCTGGGGACGGCACGCGCCGTTCTACCGGATCATTTACGCGCTGCCCTACTTCAACACGATCCGCAACCCGCCCCGTGACTTCACCAAAAATTCGCCTCCTCTGTGCAGCCATCGTGTTGTATTGCAATCAAAGCACCGCACAAACAGCCACCCCGCCGCCCATCGCCGAACCGTCCAAGGCGGAAAAATCTGCCCAAGGCACCCCGTCGCCGAACACGCCCAAACCGGCCGCCAAGCCAGCACCAAAGACGGAGTCCATTGAAGTCAAAAGCGCGCAGGTTTATGACGAACGCAAAGACGATACCGCGACCAAGCTGGTGGTCAATTCCGCTGAGATCATGAAATTTGGCGACACACAGCTCGCCGATGTGTTGAAGCGTCTGCCGGGCATCACGGTGCAGGGCTCGAGTATTCGTATGCGCGGCCTCGGCAACGGCTACACACAAATCCTGATCGACGGCGAACGCGCCCCACCCGGCTTTACCATCGACCAACTTTCCCCGACCGTGATTGAACGTATCGAGATCCTGCGCGCGGCAACAGCCGAGTTCAGCACCCAGTCGATTGCCGGCACGATCAATATTGTCCTCAAAAAGAAAGTCTCGCTTGCGCAGCGCGAGGTTCGCGCCGTTTACGCACAAGGCAGTTTTTACAAATCGCCGAGCGCCAACTTTGTTGTCTCGGACAAAGACGGCGACTTCTCGTATTCGGTCAACGGCTATTTTTACCAAAATGAAAACAACTACCCCTACGCCGTCACCGAGGCCGGCTTTGATGCGCTGGGAAATCGAATTCTGCTGCGTA
This sequence comes from Burkholderiales bacterium, assembly GCA_031413695.1. Lineage (GTDB taxonomy): Bacteria > Pseudomonadota > Gammaproteobacteria > Burkholderiales > Usitatibacteraceae > UKL13-2. The sequence continues at coordinate 2,386 of JANOEV010000026.1, read as the reverse complement.
CCTCGAACGGTCTCTCAACGGGAACCGGCAACGGCGGCGGGATCGGGCCGCGCCTGAACTGGACACTCAAGAATGGCGATACCTTGACCTGGGCGAGCTTCGTCAACATTAATCATGGTGGTGGCGACGGCGTGTTCCGTTACGACCAGCTGGTCGGCACACCGCCTCTGACCAATTCGAACACGTCACGTTATGAATATGTAAACGACTTCGTCAGGACCGAATTGAATTGGATTGCCAAGTTCGCCGAAGGCGCAAAACTGGATGCCAAATTCGGCATCTCCGCCAATACCAACCGCAACAACAATTATTCACGTGGTTTTAACGCAACCAACCAGCAAAATCTGGACCGTAGCAACGAGAGCAACAGCCGCGAACGCGGCGCGACGTTTACCGGCAAATATTCAACGCCCATCGTTGAGGGTCACGCACTGGTCGCCGGCTGGGACACAGGCGTCAGTAAGCGCAACGTGGAAAGCCGAATACGCGATACCGCCTTTCCCGGCGTGTTACCGGCCATTGCGCCGATCAATACCAGCGAAGATTTTGATGCGGAGGTGTTGAAACTCGCCGCTTTCGCACAGGACGAATGGAATGTGACCAAGCAATGGTCGATTTATCTTGGCCTGCGCTGGGAAGGTCTCACCACCACCAGCGAGGGTAGCAGCTACAGCACCATCCGCAATCGTTCCAGCGTCTGGAGCCCGATCGCCCAGACACTCTACAAACTGCCGGACCGTAAAGGTGAGCAAATCCGTCTCGCGCTGACGCGTACCTATAAAGCACCAAATACAAACAGCCTGATTCCACGGCGGTTCACCTCGATCGAAAACAAACCGACCTCGCCCGACTTTCAGGGCAATCCGAACCTGCGGCCCGAATTGGCAACAGGTATCGATGTTGCGCTGGAAAAATTCTGGGATCAGGGTGCGTCGGTCAGTTTGTCGGCCGCACTGCGCCGCATCACCGAGTACAACCGTCAGGGGCTGCGCTTTATCAACAACCGCTGGGTGCAGTTGCCGGTGAACGACGGCACCGCCAATACCAAGAGCCTTGAGTTTGACGCCAAGCTGCCGTTGCAGAAGTTTTACCCCGACGCACCGGGCATTGATTTCCGCCTGAACATGAACCGCAACTGGTCACATGTGGATGCGGTACCGGGCCCGAATAATCGCCTTGATCAGCAAACGCCGTTCAGTGGAACCGCCGGACTCGACTATCGGATGAAAAACGGCGTGGTCAGCGCCGGCGGCAGTTACAGCTTCCGCAGCGGCGGTGATGTGCGCACCGGTATCAATCAAATTGCTTATCTCACCGCCAAACGCGACCTCGACGTTTACGCGTTGTGGAAAATCACGCCGAAAACACAGGTGCGTCTGACCCTCTCAAACATCCTCAAGCCATCATCGGTGAACGAGAACATTTATTTCGACAGCTTCGGTCGTACCGTCACCAGCACCAATACGCCGTCAAAACCAAATGTTCGGCTGGGGTTGGAAGTAAAGCTATAGCGGAAACGCGAATTTGGCAGTCAGGACGGTGGTATCCGGCAAGACAACATGGAGACCACCACACGCTGCTTAAACGCCCGCCCGCGCGTCGGGAAAATGCCGCGCCATGCCATCGAGGTTGTCGGTAAATATGCCGTCAACACCGGTCTTCATCAGTTCTGCCGCACGGTCAATGTCGTTAACCGTATAGACCATCACCCTGGTGCCGCGCGCATGTAAATGCCGCACCATATCCACGTCGATGCACCGATGGTGGCAATTGAGTGATACAGCGTCGAGTTCGTCGAGCAACACGTCGTGTTCACGCGCATAGTCCCCGACCAACAAACCGATCGGCAATCCCGTTGCCGTCGCGTGTGCGGCACGCAATGCCTCAAGACTAAACGACGACAGCAGCGGCTTGACGGCATGACTTCGGGTGAGTTCGTCCGCCAGCACGGCCACTGCCCGGCCGGTTTCCGACTCGCGGCCTTCACACGGCTTGATTTCAATATTGGCGTTCATGCCGTTGTTATGCAGGAATTTCATCACAGCCGAAAAACGCGGAATTTTTTCGCCGGCAAATTCCGCGCCCTTCCACACGCCGGCATCAAGCGCTTCAAGCGCCGCAGCGGTTTTTTTCTTGAACAAGCCGACACCGTTACTGGTGCGCTCTAATGTATCGTCGTGCATCAGCATGGCAACACCGTCTGCACTGAGCTTGTCCGACCCTCGGGGCGGGCGGGTGGAGCCGTTCGACTTATGGATAACGAGGACTGCGCATACAAGCCCGGCGATATCCTGGCCGGGAAGTACAGAGTCGAACGCCTGATCGGGATGGGCGGCTTCGGGGCCGTGCTCGCCGCGAAGCACATGCAGCTCGACGAGCGCGTCGC
>JANOEV010000025.1:0-2410 GCA_031413695.1 Burkholderiales bacterium | reverse complement strand
CAAACCGTGAAGGCGTCGCAGGCAAATGAGCGCACGCGAAAATATTCTGAATCGCATCCGCCGCCAGACCGGTCGGAACGGCATGACCACTGAAGTCGAACTTGCCGCTGTGCGCGAGCACATTGCCAGACGTGTGAGCGGGCCACTGCCGTCAATTGCCTTCGAAGATCCGCTTGTGCGTTTTATCAGCGAGAGCGAACGCCTTAAATCGAGCGTCGCGCGGGTCGACCGTTTGCAGGATGTACCTCTAGCAACGGCGGCCTATTTGCGCCAAAATGGTCTGAAAACAGCCGTGGTTGGCTGGCCTTCACTTTCGACGCTGGACTGGAAAGGTTCGAATGTCGAATACAACAACCGGCTTGCCGACGCGGCAGATATGGTTGGTGTGACCGATTGTTTTTGTGCGATCGGCGAAACCGGTACGCTGCTGCTGTTGTCGTCGCCAACCACGCCGAAGCTGCATGCGTTATTGCCCGAAACACATATCTGCGTGGTGTCGGCATCACGCATCGTAGCAACCATGGAAGATGCGTTTGGATTGTTGCGCGCCGAGCGCGGGCAATTGCCGCGTTCGACGTTTTTTGTTTCCGGCCCCTCGCGTACGGCCGACATTGAGCAGACCATTGTGATTGGTGCCCATGGCCCCTATCGCGTTCACGTATTGATTGTTCCGTAGCCATCCGTTTGGCCGCATCCCGGGGCGGGGCTTTAAAACAAAGGAGACGTCATGAAGTCATGTCTGCGCCGTTGCATGGTGTTTGCGCTGTCGTTGACGCCGCTCCTGTCCGCTGCCGCCGAACCGCTCGCCACACCCCAACTGGTGATGATCGGGCTAATTCCCCTCGATTTCATTTTGTTTGCCCTGACGCTGTTTGGCATCGCGCTGTTTCACCATTACACGCTGCAGGTTGCACTCACGGGTCTGGTCGTGACGTTGATCTACAAGATTGGGTTTAGCGGCTTCAAGACCGGTGCCGGTGTTGGCGGTTTTATCGCCCACATGGGCCACGAGTGGGTGACGTTGGCGAATCTATTCGGATTGTTGATGGGCTTTGCGCTGCTGTCGAAACACTTTGAAGACAGCCGTGTGCCGGACGTTTTACCGCGTATCTTGCCGGACGATTGGAAGGGCGGTTTTGTGTTGTTGCTGATGGTATTTGTGTTGTCGTCATTTCTGGACAACATCGCCGCCGCCCTGATCGGCGGCACCATGGCGCACGCCGTATTTCGCGGCAAGGTTCATATTGGTTATCTGGCGGCCATTGTTGCCGCGTCAAACGCCGGCGGCTCGGGTAGTGTGGTCGGTGACACCACCACCACCATGATGTGGATCGACGGGGTGGCGCCGATTGACGTGCTGCCTGCCTATGTGGCGGCCGCAGTCGCGGTGGTGGTTTGCGGTATTCCCGCTTCACTACAGCAGCAAAAACATTCACCCATTTACAAAATGGGCAAGCGCCATGTCAACGTTGACTATGTCAGGGTTGGGGTGGTCGCATTCATTCTGGTCTCGGCAATCGTCGCGAACGTCGTTGGCAACCTGAAGTTTGCACACCTGACCCCCCATATTCCGTTTATTGGGCTTGCTGTCTGGCTGGCAATTCTGCTTTGTGTGCCGATTCGCAAGCCTGATTGGTCGTTGCTGCCGGCGACGTTCCGCGGCACGATTTTTTTATTGTCGCTGGTCTTGACCGCGTCGATGATGCCGGTCGATCAACTGCCCGCCGCGTCCGCGATCACCACGTTGGGTCTGGGATTTCTGTCGGCGGTGTTTGATAACATCCCGCTGACGGCGTTGGCGCTGAAACAGGGCGGTTATGATTGGGGATACCTCGCCTATGCGGTTGGCTTTGGCGGCTCGATGCTTTGGTTTGGTTCGTCAGCGGGCGTTGCATTGACCAATAACTTTCCGGAAGCGCGCTCGGTGTGGCTGTGGGCAAAACATGGCTGGCATGTTGCGCTTGCCTATGTTGTTGGATTTGCCGTCATGTCGGCAGTGCTTGGTTGGCATCCGACGCCAAAACAAAAAGGTGCAGTCGCCGCGCCGACTGTTGCGGTGCAGCCAAATGTTGTTGCGCCGCCGCAGATTCCGGCGAGGTGAGTCGCCCGTTTCAATGTTGCATTGCAGCAATGAGCCGCATTGCCTATTTTGAGAGGCGGGGAGGGTAATAACGACCCTGACTTTTTGTCACAACAGGACATGTGGTTTTACTTGCGATTCGCCTTGTGGCGCATTAGCATCATGGGTTCGATAGTCAGTAATTTCGCAGCAAGTTGCAATACGTAGGAAGTCTCTCAATGCAGGACCATAATTCCAAAATGAGGATAAACATGACACAACAATCACAGCCAACACGCCGCAAGTTCTTGGCCGGGACTGCCGCCGCAGGTGGTGCCGCCATTACCGGTT
>JANOEV010000024.1:0-2555 GCA_031413695.1 Burkholderiales bacterium | reverse complement strand
CTAGATTCGGGCGCGACGTTTAACACCGTGATGGCAACCACGCCCTCGCTGCGCGCGGTCGATGCGGACGGCAAGCCGGCACAGGCCGATCTTTATCTCGAAGGCTCCGACCAGCATCGCGGTTGGTTTCATTCCTCGCTGTTGGTCAGTTGTGCGGTGAATGGCCGCGCACCATATAAGAATTTGCTCACCCACGGGTTTGTGGTTGATGCCGACGGCAAAAAAATGTCCAAGTCCGGATTTAATGCCGTCGCACCGGCAAAAATATCCGAGCAGCTGGGCGCGGAAATTTTACGCTTGTGGGTGGCCGCAACCGACTACTCCGGTGAACTCACCATTTCGGATGAAGTCCTCAAGCGCGTGGTCGAGAGCTATCGGCGTATTCGTAACACGCTGCGATTCTTGTTGGCGAACACCGCTGATTTTGATTTTGCCAGGGATGGCGTTGCCGTTGAGCAGATGGCCGAGCTTGACCGTTACGCGGTTGCGCTGACGGCTGGCTTGCAGCAATCGGTGCTGGCGCAATACGAAAAGTATGCGTTTCAGCCGGCGTTGCAGGACATCCAGTCTTTTTGCTCGGCCGATCTTGGCGGGTTTTACCTCGACGTCATCAAGGACCGTCTTTACACCACCGCCGCCAACGGCCATGCACGTCGTTCGGCACAAACCGCGCTGCATCACATTCTGCAATCGCTGACACGATTGATCGCGCCCATCCTGTCGTTTACGGCCGAGGAAATCTGGAGCGTGCTGTCTGCCGGCAAGGATGACTCGGTATTTCTGCACGGTTATCAGTTGCTGCCAACCGTCGCCAAGGCCGATATGCTGACCAGTCGCTGGCAGGCCATGCGGGCGTTGCGGGCGGAAGTGTTGAAGCTGATCGAAGACGAGCGCACCGCCGGTCGTGTTGGTTCGTCGTTGCAGGCCGACGTGTTGTTGCGGGTGACCAAAGACGAGGCGGAAGTGTTGTTGTCGCTGGGAAGTGAATTGCGCTTTGTCCTGATCACGTCGGCGGCGAAGATCGAGATGGTTGACGACGCCACCGAGCGTGCAATCATTGTGACGCCGAGTGCGAAACAAAAATGCGAACGTTGCTGGCACTATTGCGACGACATCGGGTCTCATGCCCAGCACCCGACCATTTGCGGTCGTTGTGTGACCAATCTTGACGGACCCGGAGAGACCCGAAAATATGCATAAGCCGGCGAGCATAACAAGTGGGCAGGAAGGCCGCACATGTCTGGCAGTGTAACCAGCCGATGTCGTTGGCCAAGCTGGCTGCGCTGGTTATGGATCAGCGTGGTCGTCATCGTCTTCGACCTGTCGAGCAAGTATTACTTCGACAGCACCTTCCAATACGGCGAGACCCGCCATGTCACGCCGTTTTTTAACTGGGTGCTGGTCTATAACCCGGGTGCGGCGTTCAGCTTTTTGGCTGATGCGGGCGGCTGGCAGCGCGAATTTTTTATCGTCCTGACGTTGCTGATCACCTCGGTATTGCTGTGGATGCTCAGGGGCAATCACACCAATCGTCTGCTTTCGACGGCGCTGGCGCTGGTGATCGGCGGCGCGCTGGGAAATCTGTTTGACCGGGTGGTGCATGGTCACGTGATTGACTTCATTCAGCTGCATGCGGCAGGTTATTACTGGCCGGCGTTTAATGTCGCAGATTCAGCCATTTGTGTCGGCGCGGTGATGTTGGTACTCGATTCGTTTCGAACGCCACCTGCGGCGGATAACAAGGCGGCCACATGACCAACTGGGCCAAAATCATCGAAGGCAAAATCGCCATTGCCGGAAAGGCCAATACGCACGGCATGAAGCCGGGCAAGCTATCGGCTGATGCGCGCATTCCCCAAGGGCAATCGCGGGTGCACGATTTTCCGGTGCTCGATATGGGTATTCGGCCTGCGGTGGATCGTCCGACCTGGCGGCTTGCGCTGTCGGGGCTGGTCAACAATCCGGTCACGCTCGATTGGGGTTCCTTCATGGCGTTGCCGCAAACCAGGGTGCAGTCGGACATGCATTGTGTGACACGCTGGTCGCAGCTCGATATGGAATGGGAAGGGGTGCTCGCGCGCGAACTGGTGATGCTGGCCTCGCCAACCGATGACGCGCAATTTGTGACGCTGCATGGTCTGGACGGCTACACCACCAATTTGCCGCTGGCGGCGCTGCTCGACGACGATGTCTTGATTGCGCACCGCGTGTTGGGTGAGCCGTTGTCACAGGATCACGGCTGGCCGGCGCGCATGGTGGTGCCAAAACGTTACGCGTGGAAGGGGGCAAAATGGATTTGCGGCATCGAATTTCACGCCAACGATCGTCCCGGATTCTGGGAGGTACGCGGTTATCATAACGATGCGGACCCTTGGAAAGAGCAGCGATTTGGTTTTCCGGGGGAGGAAACATTCTTGTGATGCAAAATCAGCCGCCGGTGCGTCGTGGCAGAGGGTATTGAATTGAATTGCAAAACCCTAATATCGGCGGTATGTTACAGCCAAAAATAGCTGGAACACCGCTCCTAATATAGAGTTTGAAAAATGAATGAAGTG
>JANOEV010000023.1:0-4319 GCA_031413695.1 Burkholderiales bacterium | reverse complement strand
GGAAAATTGAAGATGGGCCGGCGGAGGTTAATGCGGTCGTGGTCGTTATCGCCGTACCGTTGTCCGGCACGCCATTACCATCGGCATCCAGATAGTACGAGATCGGTGCAACGTGGTTAAAGCCGCCACCCATGACTGGTGCGGTTAACGCAAACGTGTCGTTACCATTACCCGTGTTGGTGATCGTGTGCGGGTAACAAACCTGCTGATTCAACGGTCTTGTCTGTGCGCCCGGCGCGGTCAGTGTAAAGCTGTAGACCTGCGAGACGGTGGTGACAACCGTGTTCGACGTCGAATTAAGTGTGACCGACGGGTTCGCCGTATCGACATAAGACGCGGACGCCTGGTTACCAATCGGCGCACCGGCGGGGGCGACCTGCGCGCGCGCCGTCTGCATCATCACGCCGACGGCGAGCGTCAGCAGCAACATCATCATTGCCAGTTTTGACATCAGTGCGGCGTGCATTTGACGGGTATTGCTGCCGGATGAAGTCTGTAAATGTCGGATGAGATTCATGGTTTTCCCTAATGAGACGATGGTTGCTTGTTTACAATGCAAAAAATAAAAATTGGCGAATGATTTAACGCAATCAACCCGGCGCTTTATTTGCCGTGTTGTTGTACAGGCGGAAGCGGGCAGACACAACGAATGTTTTCTCGGGGCCGAGCTCGACGCCCTTCCAGCGCAGGAAGCGGTATTCGATAACCGGCACAATTTGTTCGAGCACCACACCATTGGCCTGTTTGACTTTGCGTTTCAGCGGCATGGCTGAAAAGGTGGTGCCATCAATGCTCGCCAGCACGTTGGACGGCTTGACCGACGCAACAATCAATTCGGTGTATTGCGGCACCGGCAATGTTGCGTCGGCGCGTAAATTCTTTTTTGAGGCGTTGGTATATGTGGCAGTTTCTTCAATCACGTCGCCCGGCTTCGCCTCGGCTGCGGCAACCAATGATTCTTTGCCATCAACCTGGGTGACTTTTTTGCGCTCCAGCTTGATCGTCAATGGTTCGGCTGCGCGCTGTGCGCCTGCCTTGGCGGCCGGTTTCACCGCCGGTGCCGATGTCTGCGCAACCGCCGCACCACCAAAGGCGATTGCCAACGCGATGACCGCGCCGCAAATCTTCTGTGTGCGGGAATTGGTATTGTTCGATCTGGCCACGTCTGCAAATGTGTTGAGCATGTTCATTTATTCCCAATGTTTCCTTGCACAAGAGTGTGCGCATTTCCGATAGCGGTTGGTCGTTTCAACCCTCAATTCATTGCAACCCAGACTTTTTGCCAACCAAATTGATTGAATAACGCTATTTCGTGCGCCACTTTACGTGCACCAAGCTGAAAACCATGTGCCAAACCGCACAATTGACAAGATTTAACACGTCACGCTCAGCCTCAAATTGGTTGGAAATTCGGGCAAAAAACGAAAAACTGGGTCATTTATTGCAAAATTTCCGTCATTTCAGCAGGCATTAACATGTTCCTCGCACGCGATAATACCAAAAACCACCCAGATAACAAAACTATTTACTTATTATTCATATATTTGCAGATGTTTATTCATGCAATACCTTGAGTTGTAATTTCCGCCGAATCGGCAACACACAACGAACGCCGCTATAATTGCCGCCGCTGGTCGACCAATTGGTACCGTTGTATGGATTCAGGAGAGGTGGCAGAGTGGTCGAATGCACCGGACTCGAAATCCGGCATACCGGTCTCCGGTATCGTGGGTTCGAATCCCACCCTCTCCGCCAAACGAATAAACGCCCCTTGTGGGCGTTTTTTGTTGGGCGAGCGGCGTGGAGATGAGAGCCCGGCATCGGGTTCGACTAAGCGACATTCAGCGAACGTCGTTTGGACGCGCGAGCCTGCGAGTGCGGTCCCGAGCCTCGCGAGGGATTGATCAATCGCTCAAAGCGATTGATCAACAATCCCACCCTCTCCGCCATAAAAAAAGCCCGCAAGGGCTTTTTTGTTTTCAAACGGCCAGCGCGACTATTGCTGGAGACTTTCAAGCACCGCGTTTGCGTGGCCGATCGGCTCGTTAACAATGAAACTGCGGGAAATTGTTCCATTGGCATCAATCACAAACGTGCTTCGTTTGGCGAATTTGAACACGCCAAAATCAATGATGCTGCCGTAGTTACGCGATACCGCCCCTGACAGGTCTGCCAGAATGGGCAAGTTTGTGTGACAAGCCTCGGCAAACGCCTTATTGCTTTCGGCATCGGCAATGGCCACAAAAGCGACTTGATAGCCCAGCCGTTCGAACGACTCGATGTGTGTTGCAAATTCCTGTATCTGGCCAATACAACGTGAGGTCTTGTCCCGCGGGAAAAAAGCCAACACAAGACTGCGTCCGTCTGGCAACGCCAATATCTCGCCAAATTGATCGGCCAGCGCAAATGCCGGTGCTGGCACCCCGCTGGGCAACGGCACGCTGCGCTGGGCGTAGGTGATGATCAGGACAAAACAAATGGCGACAAACAACAATAAAAGTAGAATACCCATCGCCGTATTTTAGGGGCAATCTGCATGCACCGATAAAGCACGCCATTTGCGGTCGGAATAGAGTACGCTAAACTTCAACCGCTCAACATGCCCTCGTAGCTCAGTGGATAGAGCACCTTCCTCCTAAGAAGGGGGTCACACGTTCGATTCGTGTCGGGGGCGCCAACAACCGGCTAATGCAGAATGGTTGTTTCAGGCGGCGCGCGCCGCAGTGCGTGGGATGCATTGGTGCCAATCAGGCGGGCAAAATTGACGTTCTTCGACGCCGCGTGAATGTAAAGGTTGAATCCGCCAAAATGGGTTGCCGCATAGTTGTACGCGCCGCCCAAATCCGACTCGAGTCGCTCGACCGCGCTGGCAAAAAAAACGGGGGTCTTATTAACCAGATCCTCGCCCGACGAATAAACAACATTGACGTTACCGGCGACGTCGTGTTTTTCGGCAATGCCACCCGCAACAAATTCCGGATAGAGCCGGTCGCGGCATTTTTCGAGATAACAACGGTCGGACATTTGGGCAATGATGTCGGCCGATCCCAGCAGGCTGCCGAGCAGACGCAATACCGGGTCATCAATCAGAATATCGGCGACACGCTTTTCAAAACCGGTGAAGTGAATTAATTCTGCGCCGGCCTCCGCGTACTCCCCGATGCCGGCCTTTGGCAAATAATGACGCAAGAACGCCGCCCCACGCGATACGTGATTCAGGGTGTAAAAGGCACCGTTGGGCGCGATCTCATCGTCAATTCTGCGCAGATACCCCATGTCGTGGAACAACGCCGTGACAATACCGAGTTGGAATAATTTGACACCCAGCGCCGGCGTTTCCGCGCGTGAGCGCTCGTAACCATCCATCAGTCTGGTCATGGCGAGTGTCACGTCCATCACGTGCTGCAAATCGTGGTATCCGGTATCGCAGGCACGGTACCCGGGATATTCGCCTTTGTAGAGCAGCGCGATATCAGCAAACGCGTTGACAATCACCGTCTGTGATGCGCCGGGATAAAGCAGACTGAATAAACGCGTAATTTCGCCCTCGACCGATTTCGGATCGGTCGTTTGCACGCGGTTGGTAATATCGTAGTCGTTGCGTCTGGGCTGCATTGATGACTTTCCATTCGAAAATCCGATAGCTTCTCATTTCACCTGTTACCCGACAAATACGCAAGCCCCTTGATGACGGATGTGGCAATTGCTGCACCACAACAAAATGGCGGACACCCGCGCCGATAAAATGCCCTCATTTGACGTCAGGCGCGCTATATTGCATAGGGCGGCGGCATTCTGGTCTTCGCCCCGCCAAGACCGATGCTTGATCGATTGTCGCCTAAAGCGGCAATGCTGACGCGCTTCGCAACCAACCATTTCCTGTGAATATTTGTGTCCTACGACAATACCATCGCGATTGAGTCCCGTATTGTCGAGCTTACGCAAGAACATCGTGATCTTGACCTTGCCATCGCGGCCCTCATCGAAGCGCCGATCCACGACCAATTGCGGTTGAAGCGCATGAAAAAACGCAAGTTGCTGCTCAAAGACCAGATTGCGTTCCTCGAATCCCAGTTGAATCCCGACCTTTTGGCCTAGTGACGCCGGTCAAAGCATACAGGTTCGTTTCCGGCGATAATGAGCACCATTCGGCGATCGTAACCGTCACTCGGTAAACACGCGTGACGGCAAGCCCATTTTGGCTAGCCCTCGCCCTTTCCAAGAATCAAGTTAAATGAATAAAACAATGAAATGGTCGGTCGGCGTTTTTACAGGCGTCGCGATTGCAGGACTCTTTTTCTGGTTGGGTACAAGGCAAG
>JANOEV010000022.1:0-1983 GCA_031413695.1 Burkholderiales bacterium | reverse complement strand
GAAATATTTCCCTGGTTGTAAACATTCTCCGCCCAATCAATCGCTAATTGCCGGGGAACCCCGCCTGCCTCAGCCCACCCCGCGCCCGACACCAACGCCTGAAGATCATTGATGCGATTTGCCCTTATTGTTTTATGGATCATGCGCTGGCTGCCCCAATCGTGGGTTGCTGTCATCGGCAATGGTTTGGGCGTGCTGCTGTTTCACTGGGGTCGGCGACGAGTCACCCTGATCAATCTCGCCAAGTGTTTTCCTGAAAAATCTGAAGCCCAACGGCTGGAAATCGGCCGTGGCGTGTTCAAAAATCTTGCCCGCGCCACGCTCGAACTGGGACACCTCTGGTATGCGCCGGTCAACATAGCCATGGCGCGTTGTGCGCTGATCGACCGGCACTTTCTGGACGAGTGGCATGGCAAGGCACCGGTCATTCTGCTGGCACCACATTTTGTCGGACTCGACTTTGGCGGCGCGAAGGTCTCACACGAATATCCGGCGGTGTTTTCAATGTATTCCGCCCAGAAAAACAAGGTGTTTGACCGGGCATTGCGGCGTGCGCGGCAACGCTGGAACAATGCCGAGTTGGTCACCCGTCAACAAGGGCTGCGGCCGGTTCTCAAAGCGCTAAAGGCAAAGAAGTTGTTCTATTACCTGCCGGACATGGACTTCGGCGCAAAGGACGCGGTATTTGTCGATTTTTTCGGCGTCAAAACAGCGACGGTCACGGCATTGTCGCGACTATGTGAGATTTCCGGTGCAAAGGTCATCCCGCTGATCACGCGCCAAACCGAATCTGGTTATGAATCAAGGTTTTACCCTGCCTGGGAGGACTTCCCGAGCAGCGACCCGATCGCAGACGCCCGCCGCATGAATGCATTTTTGGAAGCGCGTATTTTGGAAATGCCCGACCAATATTTTTGGGTCCACAAACGCTTTAAGACCCGGCCACCGGGAGAAGCGTCGTTTTATTGACCGCCACGCACCCCCGTTTGGAGGGTGTGCCATTTTTCACGATTTACTTTACAATTAACCCATGGCCTTTTTTCACATACTTGTTCACGGCGAAAATTTCCTTATTGAACGCGACGGCGGACAGTCGTGGATGGGATTTTTCAAAAACGTTTATGTTGACGCCGGGAGCGCCGACGAGGCATCGTCTATCGCGATCTCGCGGATTGCCGCCGACCCCTCTTTTCGCGCGTCGGTGAAAAACCCGGCGGACATGCCGCCTGAACTTGCCATCGAAGAAGCCAACGAAATTGACCCGGATCCAGCGTTGGTTGATTCGGGCTTCACATTCTTTCCCTCCGAGCACCACTAGGCAGTCGCGGTGCGACTGCGGTTTACCAAAATGCACGGGCAGGGCAATGACTTTGTCATGCTCAATGCCATCAGCCAGCCACAAGCTTCATCGTTGACCGCCGCGCAGATTCGCGCCATCGCCGATCGACATTTTGGGATCGGCTGCGATCACTGATGCCCGCCCTCAATGCCCGCCGTCCAAATCGCCGGGCTTCAACAACGACGCGAAGGTCGCCTTGATCGCGGCCTTCATATACGCCTCCTTCGGCTCGATCGTGCCGTCCTTCACGCGGTTCATGAGACTGTTGTCCATCGTGATCATGCCTTCGCTGCCACCGCTTTCGATGATGGATTTGATGTTCGAAATCTGACCGCTGCGGATCGTGTTGGGCAGCGCCTCGTGCGCGAGGAGGATTTCGTGCACGGCGCAACGCCCCTTGGGCACGCGCTTGCAGAGCAACTGCGCCACGACGCCCGCGAGACAGCTCGAAAGCATCACGCGCACCTGGTTTTGTTCGTCGGCGGGAAAGGTGTTGATGATGCGGTCGACGGTCTTGGCCGCGTTGTTGGTGTGGAGCGTGCCGACACAGGAATCGCAGTTTGGCCCGCATCCTTGTCAGAAGCACCGAAGAGTGTGATGCCTTCAACATGCCCCAGGTGAAGCACCTTCAGACCATCAGGGTG
>JANOEV010000021.1:0-1619 GCA_031413695.1 Burkholderiales bacterium | reverse complement strand
GGCGCAGGCGTTCGATCAACTGATACGCTGGTGGATCGGGCGAACCACCGCTTCATTGTCGTGCCGCGCGCATCAGCGCGGCAATGTCCCGTACAGGCGCGCTGCCGTATGACAAAAATTTGTTGTTGAATGCCTTGACTGAGAAGTCTTTCCCGAGCCGCGAGCGCTCCTGATCGCGCAACGCGGTGATTTCGGCGTAACCGTTGAAATAGCTGGTGAGTTGAACCTGGCTGAAGGTGGCGCGGCGCCATTTTTCGGTCGCTTCTGTTTGCTGCTGAAAACCCTCGCGGGTCATGAGTGTGAGTGCGGCATCACGCGTCATCGCCGCGGTCTGGATCTCGATATCAAGAATGGAATTGATGACCGAGCGCAGATTCCACTTCATCCAGATCAGCCACATTTCCGGTGCATTGTCGCCGTAACCGGCGTCGAGCATGACCTTTTCACTGAACACCGCCCAGCCTTCGATCATCGAGCCGTTGCCAAAAATTGACTTGATGCGACTCTTGGATTTGTTTGCGTGCATCAATTGGGTGTAGTGGCCGGGGATCGCTTCGTGAATATTCAGAATTTGCAATAACCAGTCATTGTATTCACGCAAATATGATTCGGCCTGTTCATCATTAAATCGGTCGAGCGGGGTGACGTTGTAATAGGTGTTGGCGGTTGGATCGTAAGGACCGGGTGCGCTGACCGACGCGCCCGCGCCGCCGCCACGCATGTACGGCGGCGTTTCGCGCACCAACAATGGCCGGGTCGGATCCTGATCGAGCAAATCCTTTTGCCGGACAAACGCCTCGAGCTGTGGAATATGCCGGCGGATCGTTTCGACAAAATTCTCGCGGGTCGTGTGGCGCTTGCTGAGTTCGTCAATCACGGCACCAATCAGCACCAGTCGGTCTGTCGGCAGCGTGGTTGTACCCATGTACTTCGGCCACAATTCACGGGCGAGTTTTTCCATGGCGTCATGCAGGGTTGCCTTTTCACGCAAAGCAAGCGCATGTAGTTCTGCGACACTGAATCCGGACTGGATGTCAAAGGCGAATTTTTCCGCATATAAATCGCGGCCGATGCGGAAACTGCGTGCCGGACCCGCCTTCAATGTCGACTCAAGTGTGCCGAGAAACGCGAGGTAATCATTGATTGCCACTTTGGCTGCAACAAGGCGATCGTTGAACAGCGTTTTTTCGGCGGGCGTCAGTGCAGAGGCATCAAGTTTTTTGACGAGGTCGTCGCCAAACACACCGAGCGCACCTTTGTTCTGGATCAGCGCGAGTTGTGTGTGTTCGAGCGTCGGGTTGGCGATGCCCGCTTTGGCGGCTGAGTAATAGGCCGGGACTTTTGCCAGCCGCGCCATGACCTGCCGCAAACGGGTGTCGAGTGGCGCGTATTCGGTGGTGAGCATCAGCCCAAAGCTGCTGCCGACGTTATACGATGACGGTTGCCACTGCCAGGCCTTGAAGGTGGTGAGATACCAGCGGCTTGATTCAAATTGTTGCCGGATTAGTGCCAGATCAACCTGATTGGCAACGCTGAGTTTTTGCCCGTCAATTTGTTTGTTTAATGCCAGTTGCCGGTCATAAAACTGCAGCGACCGATTGCGTTGCGCCTGGTCTGGC
>JANOEV010000020.1:0-6390 GCA_031413695.1 Burkholderiales bacterium | reverse complement strand
TTTCTGGTTGGGTACAAGGCAAGGCACCAATACCCCTTCTGCAGGCAGCCCGGGCGCGCCCGGCGCGACAACACCCGCCAAAGGGCCCGCCGGCCCGCCCCCCACCGCTGTTGACGCCGCGCGTGTAAAAATCGCGCCGCTGGCGAAAACTATTTCTGCCGTCGGCTCGTTGCGTTCTGATGAGACCGTAATTATCCGGCCGGAGGTGTCGGGACGGATTGCCGAAATCGGTTTTCGTGAGGGCGAGCGGGTTGCAAAGGGAAGTGTTATCTTGCGCCTCGATCAGTCGGTTCAACGCGCAGAAATGCGGCAGGCCGAGGCGAACTTGGCGTTGGCAAAAAGCCGGATAGAGCGTTCGCGCGATTTACATTCAAAGGGATTTATTTCAAGCCAGGCGCTTGATGACGCCGAAAGTGCCTACAAGGTTGCCAACGCGTCGGCCGATTTAGCCGCGGCACGGCTGACAAAACTTGACATCAAGGCGCCGTTCTCGGGTATTGCCGGGCTGCGGTTGATCAGCATTGGCGATTATGTCCGCGAGGGACAAGATATTGTCAACATTGAAGAGATTGATCCGCTCAAGGTTGATTTTCGCGTGCCTGAAATTTTCTTGAAACAAATTTCAACCGGGCAGACCCTGCAGGTCAATCTGGACGCCATCCCGAATACTGCTTTTGCCGGCAGAGTATTGGCGATCAACCCGCTGATCGATGCAAACGGCCGGGCGGTGGTGATCCGGGCTGTCATCAAGAACACGGATAGCCGTCTTCGACCCGGCATGTTTGCGCGCGTCAAACTCATCACCAATGAACAACAGGAGGGGTTGACCATTCCAGAGCAGGCGCTGATTCCAGAGCAGGCGCTGATTCCCGTCGGGGACGATTTTTTTGTTTTTAAAATAACCGATGGCCGCGCACTGCGCACCAAGATTGACATCGGCCAGCGTATTACCGGCTCGGTAGAGGTCATCCGCGGATTGGGCAAGGGTGACGTGGTGGTCACGGCCGGACAACCAAAGATTCGCGATGGTGTGACGGTCAAGATTGCCACCGTGGATGGCAGTGCCGCACCGCCTGCCCAGCAATCTGCTGATGCTAACAAGCCGCTCACAGCGCCCCAGGTTACAGCGCCCGCCCCCGCAGCCGGCATGGCCGACAAAACCGCGTCACCGAAAAAACTCTAGGCATCAACCATGGTGCTATCTGACATTTGCATTAAACGCCCCGTGTTCGCGGCGGTGTTATCGCTCGCCATCTTGTTGATCGGCCTGATTTCCTACTCACGATTGGCGGTGCGGGAACTGCCAAAAATTGACCAGCCAATCGTCAACGTCACGACCACCTACCGGGGTGCCTCCGCCGATGTGATGGAAAGCCAGGTGACCAAAACGCTGGAAGACTCGCTTTCCGGCATTGAGGGCGTCGACATTCTGACCTCGAGTTCACGCGCCGAACAGAGCGACATTACCGTCGTGTTCAAACTCTCCCGCGACCCCGATTCGGCTGCCGCTGATGTGCGCGACAAGGTGTCCCGGGTCCGCGGACGGCTGCCGCAGAATATTGACGAACCGATCTTATCCAAGACCGATGCAGACGCGTTTCCGATTTTGTTTATCGCCTTTTCCAGCGACCGGCATACCCAAATACAACAATCGGACTACGCCAACCTGTACATTCGGCCGCGCCTAAATACGTTGCCGGGCGCATCAGACGTGCGCATCAACGGCGAACGAAAATCTTCAATGCGAGTCTGGTTGGACCGCGGCAAGCTTGCCGCATTCAAACTGACCACGCAGGATGTCGAGGACGCCATCCGTCGACAAAACGTCGAGATCCCCGCTGGACGGATCGAAAGTGCCAAGCGCGAATTTAACGTGTTGTCGCAGACCGATCTCGCCACGCCGGAACAATTCGGCGCCATCATCGTCCGTGATGCCGGCGGTTATCCCGTCCGCGTGCGCGACGTGGCGAAGGTGGAAGTTGCACCGGTGAATGAACGCGTGATCACGCGTTTTATGGGTAAGTCCGCCATTTCGCTCGGCGTTGTCAGGCAATCAACAGCCAACACACTTGAGCTCGCCGTCGCGGTGCGCAAGGAGATTACCGAGATCAATAAAACGCTCCCCGAGGGCATGAAACTGACCATGTCGTATGACTCGGCCGTTTTCATTGAGGAATCGACCAAGAACGTATTTGTCACCATCATCGAAGCGATGGTACTGGTGGCGCTGGTCATTTTTGTTTTCCTGCGAAATTTGCGCGCGACGTTAATTCCATTGGTAACGATTCCGATTTCATTGATTGGAACGTTTACGCTGCTGTATGCCGCCGGTTTTTCAATCAACGTGCTGACGCTGTTGGCCATGGTACTGGCGATCGGCCTCGTGGTCGATGATGCCATTGTTGTGCTCGAGAACATCTACCGCAACATCGAGAACGGCATGAAGCCGTTTGAGGCGTCAATCGTCGGATCGCGCGAAATTGGCTTTGCGATTGTCGCGATGACGTTGACGCTTGCCGCGGTGTTTGTTCCCCTCGCGTTTGGCCAGACCCGCACCGATCGACTGTTTATCGAGTTTGCCCTCGCCCTTGCCGGCGCGGTTTTGGTATCGGGATTTGTCGCGCTCACATTGTCACCGATGATGTGTTCCAAGTTGCTTCGTCATGAGCCGAAACACGGCAAACTGTTTAATGCGGTCGAGTCATTTTTTGAATGGCAAACGGCCGGTTACAAAAAATGGCTGACAGCCTCGCTGGATCGAACCTGGATCGGCGTCGCCATCTGGGTTGTTTTTGCGGGCATTTCGGCACCACTTTTCATCACCATTAAATCCGAGCTCGCGCCGATCGAGGATCGAGGCGTGATTTTTGGGCCGTTCTCCGGGCCCGAGGGCTCGACCATCGAATATACGGCACAGTATTCGAAGCAAATGGAAGAAGTCTATGCAAATGTGCCGGAAGCGGCACGCTTTTTTGTCAATACCGGCAATCCAACGCCTGACGGCGGGTTCTCCATCCTGATATTAAAAAATTGGAGCGAACGAAACCGCAGTTCCGCAGAGATTGCCAATGAGATGCGGCCGAAAATGCGCGCGATCGCCGGCATTAACGCGTTTCCGGTGACCCCGCCATCACTCGGCGGCGGCCGCGACAAACCGGTGCAGTTTGTGCTGCAGACCCAGGCAACTTATCCGGAACTGGCGCGCATGGTTGAACGCCTCCAGGAGGAGGTGCGCAAGAGTCCGGTGCTGCTAAATGTCGACTCTGATCTGCGCCTGAGCCAGCCTGAATTGCGTGTGAATGTGAATCGCGAAAAACTGGCCGACCTTGGCATACCGGTGGAAACCGTCGGCCGCACCCTCGAGACCATGCTGGGTGGGCGCGTGGTGACACGTTACAAGCAGGAGGGCGAACAATACGATGTGATCGTGCAGGTTGCACCAGACGATCGCAATACGCCAAGCGATATCTCCGACATCTATGTTCGTTCGCGTTCCGGCGAAATGGTGCCATTGTCGAATGTGACGACGCTCCGCGAAGGCGTCAGCCCGCGTAATCTGAACCACTTTAATCGACTGCGATCTGCCACCGTAAATGCGGAAATCGCCAAGGGATATAGCCTTGAAGAGGCGCTTAACGTGATGAATGCAGCTGCAACCAAAGTGCTGCCAACCGTACAAACCGATTTATTGGGACAGTCGCGTGAATTTAGGGAAGGTGCCAATACAATTTTTGTGACGTTCTTGTTGGCGCTTTGTTTTATTTATCTGGTACTCGCCGCGCAGTTCGAGAGTTTTGTCGATCCGTTTGTGATCATGTTGACGGTACCGTTATCGATCACCGGCGCTTTAATTGCGTTGTGGCTGACCGACAATTCACTCAACGTATTCTCAAAAATCGGTCTCATCACGCTGGTTGGCCTCATCACGAAACACGGAATTCTGATTGTGGAGTTCGCCAACCAGCTGCAGGCGCAGGGGAAAAGCGTTAAACATGCGGTCATTGAGGCATCAGTATTGCGGCTGCGGCCGATCCTGATGACCACCGGTGCCACCGTACTGGGCGCATTACCACTCGCCATCGCATCTGGTGCCGGCGCAGAATCACGACAGCAAATCGGTTGGGTGATTGTGGGCGGCATGACCCTCGGCACATTGCTGACACTGTTTGTGGTGCCGACGTTTTATACCGTATTTGCGCGGGGACACCAAAAACAGGCGCTGACCGATGACGCCATTGCGCCGTCACCGATTTCAACTGCACCCCAGCACGGCGACTAGTTCAAGCAATGTTTGAACAACAAATAAAAAAGCCGACGACTCGTCGGCTTTTTTATTTCGATCACAACGGATTCAATCGCCCTGGGCGCTGCGCGCAAACACCGGTCCGACGGCATCGGCGTTGATTTTTGACGCATCAGTCAACAGGCGCTCGGGAAGCACAAACATCTCGCCTTCAACGCCGACAATCAACGCGGCATCAACCAATGGCACGGGATTCATAGCGGCATCATTTGGCGAAAGTTGCTCCACCATCTGAGCAGCAGACATCGCCGCGCCACGCGCACCAGACCGCGCGCCGGATTTCGGGCTCGCCCGCGGCGGGCGTTCGAGATACTGCACCAGTTGATGTAATGCCTTGCGATAGACGTCGCGTTTGAATTCGATGACGGTGTCGAGCGGCACCCAATAGTCATGCCACCGCCATGCGTCAAACTCGGGGTGTTCCGAGGCGCGCAAGCGGATATCGTGGTCGCGCCCAGTCAGGCGCAGCAAATACCAAATCTGCTTTTGACCTTTGTACGTTCCGCGCCATTCCCGTTTTACCCAATGGCTGGGGACGTGATAATGCAGCCAATTTTTGGTGCGTCCCAAAATCTTGACGTGCTCGCGCTTCAAGCCGGTTTCTTCTTCCAGCTCGCGATACATGGCGTCTTCCGGCGCTTCCCCGTGTTTGATACCGCCTTGCGGGAATTGCCAGGAATGTTCGCGGATGCGCTTGCCCCAAAAGACCTCATTCTTTGCATTACAAAGGATGATGGCGACATTTGGGCGGTAACCATCGCGATCGATCATGGTTCAAGCCCTTCCAATTCTTAAGTTACGACGATTGTTTCATAAATTACTTTAATTGAATAGTCGTGTGTCCATCGAATCGGGTGCCGGGGTGTAAAATGTCCGGAATAATTCGACTAACCTATTGAAAAGTAAAGAAAATGCGCGCAAGCCGGTTTTTCATTTCAACCCTCAAAGAAGCCCCTGCCGACGCCGATATCGTCAGCCAGAAACTGATGCTACGCGCCGGCATGATCAAAAAGCTTGCGGCCGGCATCTATAACTACATGCCGATGGGTTTGCGGGTAATCCGCAAGGTTGAGAACATTATTCGGGAAGAAATGAACCGGTCCGGGGCCGTTGAGCTGTTAATGCCAATTTTCCAGCCCGCCGAGCTCTGGATGGAGACGGGTCGCTGGCAAAAATACGGGCCTGAATTGTTGCGGATCAAAGACCGCCATGACCGTGATTTCATCGTCCAGCCGACTTCCGAAGAGGCGATCACCGATATCGCCCGGCAGGAAATCAACAGTTACCGCCAATTGCCGGTCAATTTTTATCATATCCAAACCAAATTTCGCGACGAACGACGCCCCCGTTTCGGCCTGATGCGCGGCCGCGAGTTCACCATGAAGGACGCTTATTCATTTGATCGCGACCAGGCAAGTGCGCAAAAGAGTTACGACACGATGTACGACGCCTATATGCGGATATTTAATCGCATGGGTTTGACTTTTCGTGCGGTGAATGCAGACACCGGGGCAATTGGCGGTTCACGCTCGCATGAATTTCAGGTCATTGCCGACACCGGCGAAGATGCGATTGCCTATTGCCCGACCTCGCAATACGCGGCGAACATCGAACTCGCCGAGGCCGTACCGTTGATCAATTTGCGGGCATCACCCGCCCAAGCGCTGACCAAGACGCCCACGCCGGGTAAGGCGAAATGCGAAGACGTGGCCGCACACCTTGATATTCCGCTTGCACAGACCGTCAAGTCGGTTGTGCTTGCCGTGGAGCAATCCGACGACCCTGGCAACACCAAACCTGCGGAGATATGGCTGTTGTTGCTGCGTGGCGATCACGAGCTGAATGAAGTCAAAGCCAACAAGCTACCAGGCTTAAACAAAGGCTTTCGTTTTGCCACGGAAGCCGAAATTATTGCGCATTTTGGGTGCAAGCCCGGCTACCTTGGACCGATCGGCCTCAAGAAATCCGTGCGCATCATCGCCGATAAAACAGTGGCCAACATGAGTGATTTTGTCTGCGGCGCAAATGAGCCCGACGCCCATTTCACCGGCATGAACTGGGGGCGCGATTTGCCCGACCCCGAACTG
>JANOEV010000019.1:0-1636 GCA_031413695.1 Burkholderiales bacterium | reverse complement strand
TCTGCGATCTGCGACCGCGCCGCGCCTCGATCCGAGCCAACAGTTCGGCCTCGGGTTCGCGCCCCAACACCGCGCGGATCACCGTCCGAGGATCTTCGAACACCGGCGACAGCTCCGACTCGTCGAAGGTCTTCGCCATCGAGAACATCCCGGCGCAGATGGGGTCGGTCAACACCAGGCCAACCACACAGCAAAGCCACAAATTCATGACGGTGTATTTCGCATAGCCGGCACCCGCACCGGCAACACCACCCATGATCCAGTCGGTCAGCGGGTAAAACGAGGCCAGCGCGATGACAGCGGCAACAGCCAGACCGCGATAAAGCGCATTCATGATATTGCCACCATCGCTGGTCTTTACAAACGAGCAACCGACAATCGAGGCGATGATTGCGAAGGCGCCCAATACCAACGGATACAAAACAACGTTGTGAACCACGGTAGGCGAGGAAATCATTAACGCGCCCAACACCATGGTGGCAATGATGGTCACTGCATAGGTTTCGAACAAGTCTGCCGCCATGCCTGCGCAATCACCAACGTTGTCGCCAACGTTGTCGGCGATCACCGCCGGGTTGCGCGGGTCATCCTCCGGAATATTGGCTTCGACTTTACCAACAAGATCGGCACCCACGTCCGCACCTTTGGTAAAGATACCACCGCCCAAACGCGCGAATATAGAAATGAGTGAGGAGCCAAACGCCAGACCAATCAATGGTTTGACGACGTCGCTCATCTTGGCATCGTGTGCCGCGCCGCCAATGAGCATGTAGTAAAACCCGAGGACCGACAAAAGCCCGAGACCGACCACCAACATTCCGGTGATGGCACCGCCCTTAAAGGCGACATTCAGTGCGGCGTTAATCCCGCTACGTGCGGCTTCGGCGGTACGCACGTTGGCACGTACCGATACGTTCATACCCATATAACCGGCCAAACCCGAGGCAATGGCACCAATGACAAAGCCGAGTGCGGTTTTCCAGCCGAGCGTGGCAAAAATAATCACTGCCAGCACCACACCGACCATGCCGATGGTGGTGTATTGACGGTTCAGGTAGGCCTTGGCGCCCGCCTGAATTGCCGCTGCGATTTCGCGCATGCGGTCATTGCCGTCTGGCAGCGACAAAATCCATTTAATTTGAATGATGGCGTATGCCAGTGCAATCAGCGCGCAAACAAGCGCGAAGATGAAAATAGTACCCGTTGCCATTGAAAGCTCCCCTGTTTTGACTGCTATTCGTCTTAAGCGTGCTAAGTGTGTGAAAAAACGCACAATCTTAACAGAGACGGCTGGCTAGCGGTACCCGATTTCACGCTGAAACAGGGAGCAAAACGCGCCCGGAACAGTTTTCCTATCATTTAAACACTATTGTTGGCGGCTATTTTGAGCCAAAAACGTCTGGGAACGCTCTAAAACAAACGACTTTGCATTTTGGCCTCTTGTGCCAGAACACTTCGCCAGCCATGCTTCGGCTGGTAGCCCAATATCTGCTTCGCCTTGTCGACGACGTAGACCCGGTCAATGGTCTTGGGCAAGATCCACCCTCTTTTGTCAAACGCCGCCGCCAATTCCGGCTCAACCAGCCGGATCACATCGCCCGCGCTCTGAAACAGTTGCATGCAATGCGCCTCAACA
>JANOEV010000018.1:0-2558 GCA_031413695.1 Burkholderiales bacterium | reverse complement strand
AGAGTGCCGCAAGACCGCGAGTGTCTGGCGCTATCTGAATACCATGGTCGAAGGCGGCGGTCCGATCGACGAGTTGCTGATATTTGATTTGCGCGAGAGCATGATGAACGGTGGCGGGCCGGCGTGTCTGCGGCTACGTGTCGAACTCAATGCAGCACAGGCGCGCGCGGTCAACCCGGGAGTGGTATTCACCGACGCGCTTTATTTGTCACTCACCGTCTGGGTGGGCAAACACTATCGAGACCGGATGGGCGATGACGAATTGACCGATCCGCGGCTGGTCGGCGAGGTGCGAGCCGCACTTGATGAACTGACACAAATCCTGAATCTAGGCAGCGTTTATCCATTCCAGCGCTAGGCTTGATTGACGTTTTACGTTTGACTTGCGGCTGACGTTATCCGCGAACGGCACTGCATTGCCAGCAAGACTCGAATTCGCCGGGATTCACCTCGTCGCAATGCGCGCAGGTCCAAGTATCGATGGTCGCGGGCCGCGTTTGATAGTCGGTGATGATGGCCCTGGCGTGTTGCTCCTGATGCGGCTGTGCGATCCATACCTGCGGCTGCGCAGTGCCAACCGGCACCAACCCGATTGCCGATGCGGCGTTTTCGTTAAACACAAACGCCGGAATGCCGGCGTGCGCCAATAAATCGCGCAGCAAGTGGGCGTCAGGCAGATGCAAGGCTGAGTAAACACGTTTCATCAAATCATGTTGCCTGCAATCCCACCCTTGTGCAAGCCTCAATATTCATTGTCCGGCCGAAAGTGCGCCGTCGACAAATCGCGGGCGAAAAAAAACCGCTGACGTTGCCGTCAGCGGTTTTCAGAAAATTGCTGGTCGTATCGTGCCTAGAACATAAAGTTCACGTTGGCGGTCACGCCATCCTGTTTCACACCCTGCTTGCTGCTGACGGTTGAAAAGGCGACACCCAGTCCGATTTGCGGAGTGATGTTGCCGCGGATACCGATCACGCCGGTTACCCACTTGTTGTCACCACGATAACCCGGAATATCGTATTTGATGTTCTGCGTCACTGACGACGGCGAGGCGGTGACAAATCGGTCCTTGTCGTTGCCTTCGCTGTCCATCGACACGCGCGCAAACGGCGTGAAGTTGCCAAGGGCTATGCTTGCACGCACACCGATGCTGGTCACGCGCGATGTACGATTCTGGTCTTCAATCGTCAGGTCGGTCGACTGCACCACAGCCGCACCGGCATTCTCCTGGAAACGTGCAACCGAAACGGTCTGGCTCGTATAGCCGATAAACGGGCCAACGGCGAGTCCACCAACGTTGAAATCGTAACCGGCGGTGAGGCTTGCCGAAACGTTTGAACCATTGGTTGATGCGTTATTGGTGCGGGTGACCGCGCCCAGCTTCACGAAGCGACGGATGTTGTTGTACTTCAAATCCGCATTGCTGAACGTGCCATTGGCGTAGAAGCCGTCCGCTTTTGCCGACATAAACAGCGAAAACGCCGTCTCATCGAGGTCATACTGACCGACCGCACCCATACGCGCTTCGTTGTTGTTTTTGCCAACTGCGACACCAACCGTCACGCCCTCGGATACACGCATGGTCACACCAACTGTTGCAGCACGGTTCTTGGTGTTGGTTTGCGGATTCAGGTTGCTCGCGGTTAAGTCTGATTTGCCACCATCGTAGGCGGCGAATGCCGACATCTTGCCCAGCGCAGCCGAGGCGCCTTGCTGAAGACCGGCGT
The DNA here is from genome assembly GCA_031413695.1 of Burkholderiales bacterium. Lineage (GTDB taxonomy): Bacteria > Pseudomonadota > Gammaproteobacteria > Burkholderiales > Usitatibacteraceae > UKL13-2. The sequence goes on along the minus strand of JANOEV010000018.1, from coordinate 833 downwards.
CGAGCGTGCGGACGTGTGATGCGCGCGAGGACAGCGGCACTTCGGCCATGGTTGAATAGGCATTCGGGCCGTCGATCAACGACTTGACCAGATCCGCGACGATTGCATGTGCGCCGGTGGTCGGATGAATGCCGTCGGCAAACAGATAATTGCTTGGCGTGGCGCCGGGAACCAGCGTCGAGCCGGTACAGAACTGCGAATTGCCGCCGGCTGAAAACGGCGGGAATGGCCCGCACGCAACACCAGAGGTATTGGTGAAGCCGAATGCGCTGGCATTTGCCGCAACTTCATTCAACATGGTGAAGACGTCAACCGGGATCACACGCTGGCCGGTTGCGGCCAGGGCATTAAACAAGGTGATGTTAAATCCCGCCGATGCCTGCGTTTGCAATGCAACACCAGCTGCGCCACCCGCCTGCGCGCCGGGTGTCAAGCCCAGATTTGGCAGGCCAAACACCATGATGTAACGTGCGCCGGCGGCGCGCAAACGGGCCGATTGTGCGGCCACGTCATTTGCCGACGCAACACCTGCGGCACCGGCTTGTAAAAGATCATTGCCACCGGCCCAGATTGCATAGAGCCCATTTGGGTTTGCAGCGCCACCATTGGCGGCAAGATGCTCTCCAATTTGGGTCGTCACGGGGCGCTGCGCGCCGCCGGGTGGGGTGGACGCGGAAGCCGCGGCAACCCGTGCGCCGCCTTGCGCAAAAATGCCGCCGCCGGCGACGTTGGATGGGCTGGCGTTGCCGCCGTAATATTGCGCGATGATTTCCGACCAGACCGGACCCGGGTTGGTGGTGAAGCGTCCAAGGGTTGCTGCGGTGGCCGCAGGC
>JANOEV010000017.1:0-4107 GCA_031413695.1 Burkholderiales bacterium | reverse complement strand
GAATGTCATCCAGCCCGCCGGTGGCTTCTTTGCGATAACGCGAAATAAACGGCACCGTGGCGCCTTCATCGAGCAGCGCAATCGCAGCCGCGATCTGGTTTGGGTGGGCGGAAACTTCAAGGGCAAGGCGGGATTGAATCGACGGGAGCATGAAAGGTCTGAGGTGTTAGGGGGAATGATGCTGTCGTAAGTGTGTCCCCCCGGCGCAGGCCGGGGTCTAATTTGAACAGCCAATCTACTTCAACCAAAATTGGGCCCCGGCCCCACCTTTAAACATGCTGGGGCAAGCTCTGCGCCGGGGAAGCAAGGTTGAGAGGGCGGATTTTACGGCAAAGCCCCGCGTGCAAACCAAGCGGTGGTTATGGCCGCACCGCCGGTGACTCAATCAACATGCCTTTGGCGCGCGACGCAAGATAGGCTTCGAGCGCGACCATTTCGTCGCTTCCCGGCGCATAAGGTTCGGCGCGTACACCCACCATGCAGTTGCGCAGCCGACGCTGTAATGAGCCAACCCCTTGCCACTCGAGCCGGTAGATCGGGTAGCCGGTCGGATGCGCCTGCGGAATCACGTTGCCTGCCAGCGATTTGCCGGCCTGATCGACATGGCAATCCTTGCAGCTCAAATCGATCTGGCCGATGCGTTGTTTAAACAGCGTTTCGCCGCGTGTGCGCACGGCATTGAGTTTGGCGTCGGTGGGCGGCGCGATTGGCAGGCCGCGTGATTGCAACGCGATGTACGCTTCGATGCCGAGCAAGGTCTGGTCTTCAATTGGAAACGCGGTCGCCCGTTGTTTGTTGGTGCGACACAGGTTGATTTGTTGCTGGAGATTCACCGGCCGATTCAGCGCGGCGGAAAACGCCGGGTAACGCGCCGCCACGCCGCGCATGGTTTTGCGGGCATCGCCGTGGCAATCCGCACATGATTTTTTCGACTGACTCTGCGGGCTCGCCCAATGTGCTTCGCCATCTTTGACCCATAACATCGCCGGATTTTGAGTGTCGTCTTTTTGCAGCGCCTGTGTGGCCGGGCGCATGAAGTCAAAACCCGATTTGCGGGAATCCGCATCAGCGGCGATGGCGCTTGTACTCACGCCCGTGCACGGCGCCAACAACAACACCACAAGCAATAAAGCGCGCCGCATCATCTCACCGCACGGTAATGGCTGCGTGTTCAGTCTGCGCAAAACCGTTGTCGCCATCCCATTGCATGACAAACACACCGCTGCTGTTCACCACGGTGTGAAACGACAGATACGGATTGGCGGCGATCGCCGCGTAAAGCGTGGCGCTGAACACGGCCTCACTCTTTGCCGGCGTGTTGGCCGGTGCGGCCAGCGGTTCAAACTGACAAGAAAATCGTCGGATCAAATCACGCGCCAACATCGCGCCTTCACTCGAACGCCGGTAACCGGTTTCCATCGGGTGTTGAATCAACACCCGGATCTCAATGACCTCGCCGCGTTTGGCAGTGGCCGGAATGGTAATGACGGTGCGCGCCATGTGGTTAATCTTCAATACACGCAGCGAGGGTGACAATCACCTCCACCGTGTGTGTCCAACAACTGCCGTCGTTCATTTTTGCCACGGCAACCAGTTTTTGTGTGGTCGCCAGTCGGATGCGGGTGGCAACGCGTGCACGGCCGGCATTTGGCCCGAGCACAAATAACGCCACATCATGCTGCGGATTTTTTTCGTTAAACACCGCAATGCCGACCACGTGCTCCGTCGCGGTCATCGGGCTGTCGACCACCACCTCGATCGGCACGCTGTTGCCGTTATCCACCAATGGGGCGACATTGAGTTTGACGCGCCCTTCGCGCGGCGTCGCGCTGCCGGCGTAGGCTTTCACCAACGATGCGAGCGCGTCATCCTGTGCCAGCAAGGTGGCGGGGCGTACCAACACACCCGCCGTTATCGCGGTGCCGGCGGCCAAGAACTGTCGGCGGGTGGCGGTCATCGTCATTTCAGCGTCACCAGGTACGCCACCACATCTTCGATCTGTTGCGCATCAAAAATGGGTTTGCCTTGGTACGCGTTGGCAACCCGCGTCAGGCCATCAAGCCGATGATAGGCGGGCATCACGCTGGAAGGATCAAGCCTGCGACTATCGACCAGCCGCAAACGCAACTGCGCGGCGGACCAACGACTGCCGGCACCGGCAATGCTGGTGGCGATGTTGCCTTGAGATTTGTTGTTGGAAGGGAGTTGATGACACAACACACATAACCCAATCTGCCGGTTGGCGACAATCGCCGCACCACGTGCCGCGTCACCCGGTGTGCCGGTGAGCGGTGCGACGATACCATCACCAACAACGTTGATGGCGGCGGGGTTGGCGGTGGCGGTAGTTATTGATAACAACGCCGACGCCAACAAAGTCTTCACCCCGCCTTCCGCGCCAGATGACACTAGGCCTTTAGGCTGTGATTCTTCAACGGCATATCACGAATGCGTTTTCCGGTCGCGGCAAAGATCGCGTTTAATACCGCCGGTGCCGCCACCGCAATAGTCGGCTCACCGACGCCGCCCCAGAACCCGCCGGATGGCATGATGATGGTTTCAACCTTCGGCATATCAGCAAGCATCAATGACGGGTATTGATGGAAGTTGGTCTCGACAATACGGCCGTTTTTGACCGTGCATTCCTGATACAGCGCCGCGCCGAGTCCATACACAAACGAGCCTTCCACCTGCGCCTCGATTTGTTGCGGGTTTACCGCGTGGCCGCAATCGGTTGCCGCGACAATGCGGTGAATTTTCAGCACACCATCTTTGCTGACTGACACTTCGGCACACGCGGCGACGTAGCTGCCGAAGCCATGCATCTGCGCCAATCCGCGGAAAACACCAGCAGGCGCGGGCTTGTCCCAACCAACACTTTTGGCCACCGCGTCGAGTACCGCTAAATTTTTTGGGTGTTTTGCCATCAATTTACGACGCAGCGCCAACGGGTCTTGTTTGGTGGCGTGGGCGATTTCATCGATAAATGATTCCAGATAAATTGCGTTTTGATTCATGTTCACACCGCGCCAAAAACCGGGCGGCACATGCGGGTTGCGCATGGCGTGATCAACCAACAGATTCGGGAACGTGTAGCCAATCGCCGCTTCCGTCCCGCCGAGATTCAAGCCTTGAAACACCACCGGGTCTTTGCCGTCGCGAATCGCCTCGGGGCGCAGCCCGGCCAGAATCGATTGCCCGGAAATGCGCATATGCAATCCGGTGATCTCACCCTTGTCGTCGAGCCCGGCAACCATCTTGCAATGCGTGATCGGGTGATACTGACCATGCGCCATGTCTTCTTCGCGCGACCAGATCATCTTGATCGGTGTGCCGGGCATTTGTTTGGCAATCAACACCGCTTGGCGCACGTAGTCGGTACCGCCGCGCCGTCCAAAGCCGCCGCCCAGATGAATTTTGTACACCTCGACCTTGGATGGCGGCAAGCCGGCCGCCTCCGCCGCGACCGCGTGTGCGGCCTCACCGTTTTGTGTCGGCACCCATGCCTCGCACAGCTCGGGTGTCCATCGCACGGTGGCGTTCATGGTTTCCATACACGCGTGGTTCTGATGCGGATAAGAATAGGTGGCTTCCACTTTGCGCGCAGCGTTGGCAATCGCCATCGGCGCGTCACCAACCGTGCTGCCAACCACGGCATCTTTTGCGGTCAGCCCTGCCTTCAATACCTCGGCAAACGTCGCGCTCGACAGTTTTGCATTGGGGCCTTCGTCCCATTCGACCTTTAAGGCGTCCAAGGCGGTCTTGGCGCGCCACCAGGTATCCGCGACCACGGCCACCGCACTGTCGTTAATCCGGATGACCTTTTTCACGCCGGGGCGCTTTAAAACCGCCGCGTCGTCAAACGATTTCAACTTGCCGCCAAACACCGGGCAATCCAACACCGCCGCATTCAGTAGCCCCGGCATGGTGATATCCATGCCGTAGATTTGTTTGCCGGTGGTTTTGTCAACGGTATCGAGTCGTGCGATGCGTTTGCCGGCGATCTTCCAGTCTTTTGGGTCTTTGAGTTTGACGTCGGTGGGTGCGGTGAGTTTTGCCGCAGCCGGCGCCATCTTGCCGAAGGTGGTGGTGCGTGATGACGCGGCG
>JANOEV010000016.1:0-4550 GCA_031413695.1 Burkholderiales bacterium | reverse complement strand
CCCCGAGCTTGACCAACTTCGCAAGATATTGCTCAACCGCATGAAACGGCACGCCGGCCATCTTGATTGGTTGTCCGGCGGACGAGCCGCGCGTGGTCAGTGTGATGTCAAGCAGTTTTGCCGCTTTGACCGCGTCGTCGAAAAACAGCTCATAAAAATCGCCCATGCGATACAGCATGAGCGTGTCAGCGTGCTCCGCTTTGATGCGAAGGTACTGCTGCATCATCGGCGTGTGGTTTTCGAATTCGGCGCGCTGCACGGTCTTGAATGGCGTGGGATAGAACGCGTCATTTTACGCTGCCCTTTAACCTGTTCCCGACCCGCCACCGTGCTTTTCAGTCAAATTTTGCCATCCGGACCCGGCCGCGGTGTTGTGCTCAGCCCGGATGGTTTTGGCCACACCATTGTTGCCACATGCAACGATAAGCATGCTCCAAATCGCGGGTGAGTTTTTGCGGGCGTGCGGCGCTGTCAGCTGCCAAACGCGGACGCAGTGACCGGCGAAGCCGATCAAGCGCCGGCAGATCCGATAACGCAAGCATGGCCCGGTTGAAATAGGCGGTTTCGCTGTGGGTCACCCAGTCCTGCAGGCCGGCCACGGCGAGCATTCCCGCGCCTACCCTTGAGACGGCACGGTCACCGGCAAGTGTGACATACGGCACGCCCATCCATAGGGCATGCAGGCTGGTGGTGCAGCCGTTATACGGGAATGGATCAAGTGCCAGATCAATCTGGCTGTGTATGGCGAGATAGTCCGGCAGCGACATCCACGGTTGAAACACAATACGTGATGCGTCAATACCGTTCGCAGAAAACTGCTCGAGCAGGCTTTGCTGCACGGCGTCGTCGGACGCATTAAAAATCATCAGCCTAGCATCGGTGCGGGCGGCGAGTATGCGCGACCACAACGTCACCACGCGCGGCCTGATCTTGCGCGGGCTGTTCAGGCAGGCGAGTGTGACCCCGCGTCCCGCGAGCGCCGGCAGATGCCCGACCGGTGGCGCATCCGCAACAAACCGGAATGCCGCGCTGCCTGCCGCCAGTCGGACAAGTTTCTCTGAGTTGGACGGATCGGTCAGCCCGACCGGATCGTGCCATTGGTCGGTGATCCGGTAGTCCATCGCGTCCAGGCCGGTGGTGCCGCCATAACCCATCCAGGCGCTTTGCACCGGTGCCGGTTTGCGTGCAAACGCCAGCAGCCGGTTGTTGGCGGTGTGGCCGGACAGATCAACCAGAATATCGACGCCGTCATTACGGATACGGGCCGCAAGTGCATCGTCACTCATACTCGACACATTGGTCCAGCGGTCGACCAATTTCGAAAGCCGTAACGACACGTCGTCAAACTGCGCGTGATTGCTGTAGATCATGATTTCGAACCGGGCACGATCATGGGTGGCGAGTGTCGGCTCGATAAAAAACGCGATCGCATGATTGCGCAGGTCACCGGACACATAGCCGATTCGTAGCTTGCGCGATGGGTCGGGTTCGTTCGTATGCGGCATCCACCGCGCCTTTAATGGCGCTTCGAATCGATCGGCAAATTCACGGTGGACGGCAAATAATTCAACGTCGTCGATGGTCTCGTCGCTTTGCAGACAGAACAGCAAATCGCTGAACACAGCGGCGTTGTCCGGCTTGAGCGCCAACGAATGACGGTAACACCGCGCGGCGGCCGCCAGATTGCCAAGTGCCAGTTGTACCGAGCCGATATTGGAATGTGCCTCGGCAAAACCGGGCCGCAGGGTTGCCGCCGTTTGGAAGCAGTCAAGTGCGAGGGCAAGTTGTCCGTCGCGTTGAAATGCCGCGCCAATATTGTTATGCGCCTCAAATAAATCAGGCGACGTTTCGATAGCCGCCGACAAATGGCTGATGGCAAGTTGTGTCTGGCCGCGCACAAAATACAGCTGGCCAAGGTTGCAATGCGCCATCGCAAACCCGGGTTTGATCAGCACCGCAACACTGAACGCTGCCTCAGCCGCATCTAATTCGCCGATTTTTACCAGCGCATTGGCGAAGTTGAACATTGCTTCGTGGTCTTGGGGGGTCCGGTTTACGACCTGCTGAAAAAAAGGAATGGCCGCCAGCGGCTGATCAAGCGCCATCAACGACAAAGCAAGTCCGTGGGCGGCATTGGTATAGGCGGGGGCAATCTGAACCGCGTGGCCAAATGCGATTGCTGCTTGTTGATGATCGCCGGTTGCCGCACAAGAGACACCAAGATTGCGCCATGCAACTTCATTTTTCGGTTCCAGCGCCGTGATTCGCGCAAAGCAGCGATGCGCTTGTTCCGGTCGGTTTTGCTTGAAATAAAAGTCGCCGAGATTCGTCAGGGCGTCGCTGGAGAATTTATCCGCATCCACCGCGCGTTGAAAAAACACCTCGGCCTCGGCGATTTGACCGTTGCCCAGCAAATGTCTTGCCTTGGTGGCGTGTGCACGAGACGACCGCCCGGCTTTGGCGCGCTGCGAGGACAAATTCGACACAATCTACTCCGATGAAATGGGCTTCATAACTGAATCCATTATCGGGTGATGTATCGGCTTGAATCTTGTGAATTGCAGCCGGGAATCCGGCCATTTCAGCGCGAAACCGGGCGCACTCCTGCCGGGAGCCGGACGCGCTTGCTGCGCGCCCGCGTCTTTTACAGCGGGCCTATTTGTGACCTTGAATAATCTGCAACATCGGCGCGAATACCTTGGGCGTGCCACATACGACCGTACCCGAATGCAGCCAATCGCCCTCACCCTTAAAATCGGCGATCAGTCCGCCGGCCTCGAGGATCATCAAGCCGCCCGCAGCAACGTCCCAAGGGCTCAGCCCGTTTTCCCAGAACCCGTCGAAGCGACCGCAGGCAACATAAGCGAGATCAAGTGCAGCCGCGCCCGGTCGGCGAACCCCGGCGGATTTTTCAGTCATTTCTTTGAAAACGGCAAGGTAACGGTCGAAATTGGCGAACTCTTTGTACGGGAAGCCGGTGCCAATTAGCGCATCCTTGATATTGAGTGTTTTGGAAACACGGATGCGCCGTTCATTCAGAAATGCACCGCCACCACGCGAGGCGGTGAACAGATCATTGCGTACCGGGTCAAAAATCACACCGTGTTGAACGACGCCTTTTAAGGTCAGTGCAATCGACACGCAATACTGCGGAAAGCCATGCAAAAAATTCGTTGTGCCATCGAGCGGATCAATAATCCATTGATATTCTGATTTGGGACCACTCTCGCCAGACTCCTCAGCCAGAATGCTATGCTGTGGATAGGCATCTTTCAGCACTTGTACGATTGCCTGTTCGGCGGCGCGATCAACCTCTGAGACAAAATCGTTTTGGCCTTTTTGTTCGACCGTCAGTTTGTCGAGGTCGAATGAGGCGCGGTTAATGACGGAGCCCGCGCGGCGCGCCGCTTTAACGGCGATATTAAGTATTGGATGCATGGCAAATTGTCTGCCGCAAGCATGGCCTGCGACTAAGAGCTGGAGAAAGGTATGATTTTACTATGACCGGTGTTGTTGAGTCTCTAACTAGTTTGGAGAATTTGCGGCGGGTGAGGGTGGTGCTGATGGAGACATCGCACCCCGGCAACGTCGGCAGCGCCGCGCGCGCGATGAAAACCATGGGTTTGCACGATCTGGTGCTGGTGTCGCCGCGGCTACCGGCGCCACAAATGGACCCGCAGGCGATTGCGCTTGCCTCGGGTGCGGGCGATGTGTTGACCACGGCCAGCGTGGTTCCAAATCTTGATGTGGCGCTTGCGGATGTGACGTTTGCCATCGGCTTTACCGCCCGCAAGCGCGATTTGACCCACCGCCATGTGGCATTGCGTGAAGCGGCGCAAATCGCCATGACCGAGTTGACCGCACGTCCGGTGGCGAAAATCGCCTTGGTGTTTGGCAATGAGGCGATGTGTTTGTCCAATGACGACGTGGACCGTTGTCAGCTATTGGCGTCGGTGCCGGCCAATCCGGTCTATTCGTCGCTCAATCTCGCCCAGACCGTGCAGGTTGCCGTATATGAAATGATGATGGCGGCGCATGGTTTCACGGTTGCGCCTGATGCTGTCAGGCCGGCGGCAACCGCCGGCGAGGTGGAAGCCCTGATGCAGCATTTGGAAGCGGCGGCGATTGAATCAGGCTTTCTCGACCCAATCTCCCCAAAACGTTTCATGACTCGACTGCGCCGGCTATTTACCCGGTCGCGCCTGGAGCCCGAGGAAGTGGCCATCCTGCGCGGCCTGCTGGCATCGTTTCAACAATCCAAGACCCTTAAATAGCCACCATTCGACCGTATAGTGCATCCATGTTGACCAGACTCAGAGAAGACATCGCATCGATTTATGCCCGTGATCCCGCCGCCCGCAACTGGTGGGAGGTGGTGACGTGTTACCCCGGCATGCACGCGATCTGGTTGCACCGGTGGTGTTCGGGGCCGCTTTGGCGTGTCGGCCTGAAGTGGCTGGGCCGTCTTGTATCGAACGTCGTCAGATTGTTGACCGGTGTGGAAATTCACCCGGGTGCGACCATTGGTCGACGTGTATTTATTGACCATG
>JANOEV010000015.1:0-2737 GCA_031413695.1 Burkholderiales bacterium | reverse complement strand
AGTCAACGGCATCATGAAGGCGGCCGCCGACAGCCCGGCAATGAAGGGCATTTTGGCCTACAACACGGCGCCGCTGGTGTCGATCGACTTTAACCACGACAGCCATTCGTCGAGCTTTGATGCGACGCTCACCAAGGTATCCGGCAGGCTGGTCAAGGTCAGCTCGTGGTACGACAACGAGTGGGGCTTCAGTAACCGCATGCTGGACACCACCACCGCGTTGATGGCGGCCAAGTGATATTTTTTGAATACTAAGGCCATGACGAATAACTTAACCAAACTTGTTTGCACCATGTTGGCGGTCGCCGGGCTCAGCGCCTGTGGCGAGCGCAATACGGCCAAGGTGGACGCGGCCGCGTTCACCAGTATCGAGCAACAAAACCGCGAGATTGCCGAACGTCTGCAGGCACAAAAAGCGGCGAACGAGGCCGCGGCTGCCAAGCAAAGCGAGGTGGCTGATCGCGAACGTAACGTCAGCAACCTACGCGAGATTGTCGACCGCTGGAATCGTCTGTTTCAGCGACTGGCGGGCGGACGCGCCAATGATTTGGGTGATCCTATTTCGCAATTGCAATCGATTCGCAACGAACTCATCTCGGCCTCCACATCAGCGTGTACCGAGCCAAGACGCGACGCGATGGTGCGAAGCATGGACGCGGTCGTCTCACTGCTCGAAGAGTTTAAGGCAGCCAAAGGCGATGCCGGGCCGGACTTCGGCAGACGCCTGAGTGAAGCCTCGGCGGGCATTCAGGACAGTAACGGCAGCTTGTCGGGATGTTTGTGACGCCTGATATTGCGACACCCGACAGTCGTTTTGCCAGACTGACGACGCTGGCAAAGAGCGGCAACATCACCGGCAAACGTGTATTTATCCGCGCCGACTTGAATGTGCCGCAGGACGATGCCGGCAACATTACCGATGACACGCGGATTCGCGCGTCGCTGCCGGCGATCCAGCTCGCGCTCGATGCGGGCGCGGCGGTGATGGTGACGTCACACCTTGGCCGACCCACCGAGGGTGAGCTCAGGGCCGAAGATTCGTTGGCACCGATTGCGCAGCGCATGGGGCTGTTGCTGAAGCGGAATGTTCCCTTGGTTGCCAACTGGCTTGAGGGGGTTGCGGTCAAGCCGGGTCAGGTGGTACTGCTTGAAAATTGCCGCGTCAACAAGGGCGAGAAAAAGAACAGCGATGAACTTGCCCGGAAAATGGCGGCGCTTTGTGACGTCTATGTCAACGACGCGTTTGGTACGGCACACCGGGCGGAAGCAACAACCCATGGCATTGCCAAATACGCCGCGGTCGCGTGTGCAGGCCCCCTGCTTGCGGCGGAATTGGATGCGTTGTCCGCCGCACTTGCACAACCCCGGCGCCCGCTGGTGGCCATTGTTGCGGGCGCCAAGGTATCGACAAAATTGACCATCTTAAAAACCCTCGCGGCCAAGGTAGATCAGTTGGTGGTGGGTGGCGGCATCGCCAATACGTTCCAGGCGGCGCAGGGATTGCCGATCGGCAAATCCCTGGCCGAACCGGATCTGGTTGGTGAGGCGCGTGCAATCATCGACATGATGGCGGCGCGTGGCGCATCGGTACCGATCCCAACCGATGTTGTCTGCGCAAAAGAATTTGCCGCCACGGCGGTGGCGATCACCAAAGCGGCGACAGACGTGCTGCCAGACGACATGATTTTTGACATTGGACCTGATACCTCGGCGACACTTGCCGCCATCATGCAAGGCGCCGGCACCATTGTCTGGAATGGCCCGGTCGGTGTGTTTGAGTTTGACCAGTTCGGGAATGGCACCATGAAGCTTGCGCAGGCAATTGCCGCATCCGACGCATTTTCGATTGCCGGCGGCGGCGATACGTTGGCGGCGATTGCCAAATACGGGGTTACGAATAAAATCAGTTATATCTCGACGGGTGGCGGCGCTTTTCTGGAGTTCCTGGAGGGCAAGATTTTGCCGGCGGTTGAGATTTTGGAACAACGTGCGACACAGGCCGACTGACACCACCATTCACTTGTTTTGACCAGCCCCGCTTTCGTAAACGCTCACAAAGAGCAGAGAGACACAACATGCCACGTGCTACCAAGATTGTCGCAACCCTCGGCCCGGCGTCTTCGTCGGCGGAAGTATTGGAACGGTTGATTGTCGCCGGTGTTGATGTCGTCCGTATGAATTTCTCGCACGGCACGGCGCAGGATCACATTGACCGGGCGACGCTGGTGCGGACCCTGGCGGCCAAACACCGCCGCGCGGTCGGTATTCTTGCCGACTTGCAGGGGCCGAAGATTCGCGTCGGTAAATTTGCCGACAACAAGATCATGCTGAAAACCGGTGACAAGTTTATTCTTGACGCCAAATGTGACCTTGGCAATCAGGAACGTGTTGGGATTGATTACAAAGAGTTGCCGCGCGACGTCAAGCGCGGTGATCATTTGTTACTCAACGACGGCCTGTTGGTGTTTGAGGTCGACAGTGTGAAAGGTCACGAGATCTTTTGTATCGTTCGGCAGGGCGGCGTGTTATCAAACAACAAGGGAATTAACCGCAAGGGTGGCGGCTTGACCGCGCCGCCGCTGACAGCCAAAGACATGGATGACATCAAGACCGCCGCCAGCATTAACGCGGATTTTCTGGCGGTGTCATTTCCAAAAAATGGTGCCGATATGTATATGGCCCGCGAATTGATGCGGGCAGCCGGCGGTAATGCGTTGCTGATCGCCAAGATCGAACG
>JANOEV010000014.1:0-8443 GCA_031413695.1 Burkholderiales bacterium | reverse complement strand
GATGGATGAAACAGTCATGACACTCGAGCAACAAAATATTGCATGGGGCATCGTCACCAACAAGGCCAGACGATTCACCGACCCGCTGGCAAGACATCTTGGCCTCGATATCCGTGCCGGCTGCATTGTCAGTGGCGACACGACACCGCATACCAAACCCCATCCGGCGCCATTGCTACATGCGGCTTCCCTGCTCGGCGTGGCGGCCAATGACTGCTGGTATGTCGGCGATGACGAACGCGACATCATCGCCGCGCACGCGGCCGGTATGCAAAGCGTCATTGCCATGTACGGTTATTTGGGGGGCACCGACCCGGCGACGTGGAACGCCCATGCAACCGTCGACTCACCACTCGAACTACTTGATTTATTGGGCACCACCGCAATATCCTCAGCGTGAGATAATAATCACGCACATCGAATTCGGGGCCGACCTGGTTTCGACGTGGGCAACAAGCAGAACCGTGCATACCGAGGGGTGGTCACCTCGTAAATACAACCGCAAAACAAATAGTCGCAAACGACGAAAACTACGCACTAGCCGCTTAATAACCGGCCGCGCTCTGCACCGGTGGGCCTCAACGCCGGGTATCGCAAGATACAGCAGAGTCATTAACGAGGATCGCTGTCAGCCGGGTCACTTGGTTGATGGTTAAATTAAGGTGACTCGCTGCGTACCAGCCTGCCCCTTGGCGTGTATGTGGTCAGAAATAAATACGGGGATCTAAGTATGTAGATCGGCCTGTAGAAGGCTTGCGGACGCGGGTTCGATTCCCGCCGGCTCCACCAACAAATACAAACGCCACCCGGCTTTTCGGGTGGCGTTTGTATTTGTTGAGGTCGATCGGCCGGGATCGAAGCGGCGGCCGCTGCGGACGGCAAGCGCGGGGTTTTGCGAAGCACTGTTTCGCACCGCTGCGAGCGGCGAGCGCCGTGCGCGAGACTCGTGTGAGAGACTTTCCCGCCGGCTCCACCAACAAATACAATCGGCAAAAAGCCGGCTACCGCCCAAACAGACCCTTGAGTTTGTTCACTGCGTCTTTGGCCTCTTTGACCGCGTCTGTCGGCGGTGGCGTCGGCGCCGGCTTTGGCGGGGCAACAGACGTGGGGGCGTTCGATGCTGTCGCGGCTGCCGGCGGTGGCGCCGTCACAGGCTCCGGTTTGCCGGACTTGCCGGCGCGTTCTGCCTCGGTTGCCTGCCGCTTGGCGATTTGCGCCGCCTCCTCTTCGCGACGACCTTCGTTTTCAAGCGCCCTTTCAAACTCGCGCGCCTTGGTGTTGAGTTGCGCAATGCTGTCGTTCTGAACGACTGCCGCCGCCTGCGACTCTTCGAGCGAAGGAATCTTGCCGCCAACCATGGCGCGCAGCTTTGCAACATCAATCAATCCCCTGACGATTGCAGTTTGCTCTGCCGTCGCACGCGGATTACGTTCGATGTTTGCAACGATTCGTACCAATTTGTCGGTTGACTGGTTGGTCTTGGTATTTGCGCCAAACGTCAGTCGCTCGGTGCCACTGTCCGACGCCGCAACCCGTCCGTTTGCCTCCATCGATACACGAATAAAAACGTCACGATTGAGCTCGAGCTCTTTTTCATACTTCTTGTAAATTTCTCGCTCTTTGGCCTGTATCGACGTGGTGAACTCACTTCGCACCGCATATGATTTGCGCGAAACATCCTGTGCTTCGGCATATTTTGTCTTGGCGAGCTCGCGATTCTGTGCGCGCTCGGCCTCGCGGGCCTCCTTGCGCAACTGGGTGTTTTCAGCGTCGAGTGCATCGACCTTCGACTGCACATCTGCCGGTAATGTCCGCAACAGTTCGATTTCCTTGCGTTGCGCAATCTGTGCCGCCCGGTAACGCCGCAGCTGATCGGCAGTCGGTTTCATGATGTACCCGCCGGATGCACCAAATGTCGCCGGATCATTCTTGAAGTCGGCGCACATCTTGCCTCCCGGGATGCGGGTATCCGGCGCGGCCATTACCCAGCCCTCCGGCGGCGATAGCAGCGCCGTCCGCATTGCAAGTGCACCGCGGGAAAACAACTCGCGTTGTGCGGGGGGCCAATCGCGCTCCTTTGTTTCGCATTGGTAGTCCGCCTGCACCCGTGGCGAAAACATCAAGAGTGTGAGAGCGGCTGCAACGATGCATAAGACGTTGCCGACAGATGTCCTCATAAGCGTCTCCCCAATAGTTGTACGGACAGGACGATTTAACATTGCAATCATCACAGGATTCGAGTTCGTAATCAAGCGAAAGCGGTGGCGCAAAACTACGGATCAATCCTCTCCCGCAGGTAGCTGGCGAAGCGCGGCACGCCGTTCTTGGTCAAATCCCGATAGGTGTAAGTGATGGTGCTGCCAATGACAGGCGGGTTGTTTCGCGTTTCATCGGAAAAACCGGTGCCGATCCTGAACAAAACCCCGGCCGGTGTCCTGACCTCAAGCGCGCCTAGCATGCCTTTGTATTTGCCCTTGCCGGGGATATGCGCAACCACTTTCGCCTCGGTATCCAATTGCAATTTCAGTTTCAGCAATACATTGCTGCGGCCGGTTACATACGGTGCGTCAGCCAGATGCAGCATCAGTCCCTCGCCACCGGCGCGGACAATCTCGTTTAACTTTTTCTGCAGGGCAGCGCGTCCGGGCACGCGCGCCTGTTCAACCGCCTTTAGTTGGGGCCAATCGGCCGTCGCCACCAGGCGTTGAAGCTGTACGACCCGTGCTTCAAACGTGCCCTCGCCATCTGGCAGTTCAAAGACCATGTAGGTAATCTTCTGCCAGTCAGCGTCGACCGGTACCTGCTTGCGGACCGCGCCCGACAACGCTTCAAATTGCCGGCGCCCCATCCACAACTCGCCATCGAGCGGCGAGGCCGGTAACCTTGCAATGAACCAGTGGGGCGCGTTAACCACGTTTCCACTGCGGAAACGCAAAACCTTGCCATCCCAAACCGACCTGACCCCGTCAAACTTCTCGCTGACCAAATATTGGGTGACATCGATATCGGGTCCGAGTACGTTCGCCAGCAACAGGGGTTTGCTGACCGATGTTTGTGCATCCGCCACGGGTGAAACAAACGCAAGCAACAGCGCCGCACAAAAGCCGCTCAACGCGCGGCAACCTGGCTTGAATGGGATCATCTGTATGAAGGTAGTCAGGTTGTGGCTAATCAGCCCAATGTTAGTTAATCGTCCACCCATCCAACATCCCCCAAACGTGGCATCACCCAGCCGCCGGGGACGGGCAAACATGGCAGAATGGCTGATCAGCCGTCCGGGGAGGCTGTGCCCCTGTGGTCGGAACAGGTTGCACGGCGGACGACGGCACTCCAAACGAGGCCAGCATGGAAAAACTCAAGGCACTGTGGAAAATCTACTTTTCATCGATCAATGCGGTGATCCGTGCGGGATTGGGCTTTGCACTGGTTGGGCTGTTCCTCGCCTATTACGTGTTCGAGGAGCCGGTCAAGGTGTTGCAAAACCTTGAATGGCAATCTTATGACACCCGCATGCGCGCCACCATGCCAAACAAGATCGACCCGCGCATTGTCATTATCGACGTCGATGAACGCACCCTTGCCGCCGAGGGCCGTTGGCCGCTCGGCAGGGACAAATGGGTGTCGTTGCTGACCAACAGCTTTGAAAAATACAAACTCAAGGTGCTCGGATTCGACGTGTTGTTTACCGAACCCGATACCAGTTCGGGACTGTCCAACCTCGAAGCGCTTGCCAAGGGGCCGTTGAAGAATAGCGACGAGTTTCAAACCAAACTCAAAGAACTGCGGCCACAACTCGATTACGACCAATTATTTGCCGATGCGATCAAGAAGTATCCGGTGGTGCTGGCATTTGCCGGCAATAACGAACGCAAGGGGCTCGACACATTAAAACTTGGTGTATTGCCGCAGCCGACATTTACACAGGCAACATTTAACAACCGTGCTTTCTCCTCGCTGACCATAGACGGCTTCAGCGGTAACCTGGAAATATTCCAGGCCAACGCGTCGGGCACCGGCCACATTTTGCCGGCGATCGACTTTGACGGCCTGCTCAGGCGTGTACCGATGTTCATCCAGTATTCCGGTGGCTATTACGACTCACTTTCGATCGCCATATACCGAACCTTTCTCGACAATGAACCCCTCAAGGTCACGCAGCGCGAAGACGAGGGTGACGGAATAAATCGGTTCAAAGAAATCATTATTGGCGCCAAGACCAAGGTGCAAATGGATGCGCGCGGCACCGCGTTGATCCCCTACCGCGGCAGAAGCCCCATGTTCCGTTATATTTCCGCGACCGATATCATGCAGGGCAAACTTTCGCCAGGCGAGCTTGAAGGAAAAATCGCCATCGTTGGATCGTCGGCGCAGGGGTTGTTTGATTTGCGTGCCACACCCGTCGGCGAGGTTTACCCCGGGGTTGAGGCACACGCGAACATGATTTCCGGCTACCTCGACAACACCATCAAACACAAACCGATTTTTGAGCGCGCAATCAATGCGTTGACCATTCTGCTGATCGGTTTGCCGCTCGCGCTGGCATTGGTCAAACTCAATCCGGTTTGGTCGACGGTGACGGTGTTCGCGACCGCGGCCCTGGTGACACTGGTGAACCTCTATTTCTGGAGCACCAATCTGGTTTTGCCGATCGCCGTTCCGTTGATGTTGATCCTGAGTTTGTATCTGCTCAACATGGCCTACGGCTTCTTTATCGAGGCACGCAGCAAAAAAGCCATTACCGGTATTTTTGGCACCTATGTGCCGAAAGAGTTGGTCGATGAGATGGCGAAAAACCCGGATGCATATTCAACCAAGGGTGAAACACGCGAAATGACGGTGCTGTTTTCGGACGTGCGCAACTTCACGTCGATTTCAGAAGGTTTGTCTGCCACCGAGCTGACCGCATTGATGAATGCTTACCTGACCGAAATGACCAAGACGATCCAGGCCGAGCGCGGCACCATCGACAAATACATCGGTGACGCAATCATGGCATTTTGGGGGGCGCCGGTAAAAGATGAAAAACACGCCGAACATGCATTACGATCTGCGCTGGCGATGCAACAGCAGCTCAAGGACATCGCACCCGACTTCGTCAAACGTGGCTGGCCCGAACTGCACATTGGTGTCGGTTTGAATTGCGGATCGATGAACGTGGGTGACATGGGTTCGGCTTTCCGCCGCGCCTATACGGTGATGGGCGACGCGGTTAACCTGGCGTCGCGCCTTGAAAGCATCACCAAGGAATATGGCGTCGGTATTCTGGTCTCGGAGAATATTGTCAAGGCGGTCCCCGATGCGATATATCGGGAACTTGACCGGGTGCGTGTCAAAGGCAAGGTCGAGCCGATCAGCATCTACGAACCACTCGGCTTCAAAGGCAAGGTGATCGATCAGGTGATTGACGAGGCCGATCGTTTTCACCGCGCGCTGGATCGTTATCGTGAACAGCGCTGGGACGACGCTGAAAAATTATTGCTATCGTTGCAACAGGCCGATCCCGGGCGCAAGGTATACAAGCTCTACATGGAGCGTGTCGCCAATCTGCGTTTGCATCCCCCGGGCAAAAATTGGGATGGCGTATTTACGTTCACAACAAAATAGAAAGTCCTTTATTGACGGGCACTTTCGCGGCAAAATGCTTGGAAACACCCGTCTTTCGCCGCCTTTTTCAATGCAAAAAAGGCGTGGAGGTGCCGGGATAATGGCATCATGACTATCAACCAACCGCCCCCGCCCATCAGCTATCCGCACGAGGTTCCGCCACCTGCGGGAGAAGCCATCAAGGTCGCCGATGGCATTTACTGGATTCGCATGCCGCTGCCGTTTGCGCTCGACCACATCAATTTGTGGTTGCTCGAGGACGGCGGCGGCTGGACCATTGTTGATACCGGATATGGTGTGGCTGCGACCCACCTATTGTGGGAGCGGCATTTTGCCGAGACCATGCAAGGCAGACCGGTTAAACGGATCGTTGTGACCCACTACCACCCGGATCACGTCGGCTGCACCACCTGGTTGCACGAGAAAAGTCGCGCGCCGGTGTATATGACGACATCCGAATTTATGGCCGCCCACGCTGCCGCGCAGGATTTTGCCGGGTTTGATCGTGAAAATTCCGTTGCACTGTTTTTGGCGAATGGATTGTTGCGTGCACGTCCAGATTTTGCCGACGCCACCAAGGCGCGTGAGGCATCCTACAAGCGCGGGGTGCCGAGTGTGCCGACAAGATACAACCGCATGATGGAGCACGATGAACTGGTGATTGGCAAACGCATCTGGCGCATCATCGTCGCGCATGGCCATGCACCGGAGCACGCCTGTTTATTTTCCGCGTCTGACAACATCCTGATTTCGGGTGATCAGGTGCTGCCGCGCATCACCACCAACGTCGGTGTGTGGGGCAATCAGCCTGACGCGAATCCACTCAAACAGTTTTTGACAAGCATGGACAAATTTCGGCCACTGCCGCCGGACACCTTGGTCTTACCATCACATGACCGGGTATTTTATGGGTTGCACGCCCGGCTTGATCAACTTGCCGAGCACCATCAAAAACGCCTGGCGGACCTTGTCGCGGCACTGGATACGGCAAAAACGGCAGCGGATATTCTGCCGGTGCTGTTTCGGCGGCCACTTGACCAGCACCAACTGGTGTTTGCCATTGGCGAAGCCATCGCGCATTTGCACTACCTCTGGTATCAGGGGCTGGTGACTCGAACAAGCGACAACGAGGGGATCTGGCTGTTTCAGCGCAGCGCCGCGTAACAAAGAACGGCCAACAGGATATTTTGCGTAAGCCATAACAGTTGACGGATTGTCGCCCGTAACTGCCCAACCATTTACGACGATAAGCTGACTTTTTCCAAACGGTAGCCAAAGTTATAAATTGGCGTCAGCCGCAGGCCGTTTTCCGGGCAAAAATCGAGTTTTTTTGCGCAGGCGGCTGATATGGGTATCGACCGTGCGCGATTGCACTTCGGCGCTGTGACCCCACACACTTTCGGTGATATGCCCGCGCGACAACAACTGGTCAATGTTATTGAACAGAAAAACCGCCAGCTCAAACTCTTTGTCGGTCAGTTCGACGGCATGACCGCCCATCTTGACGTGGCGGTTTGCCAAATCCACCAAGTATGGTCCGATGGCAATATTCTCGGCGTCATGCGTCCGGACTTTTGCCCGACGCAGCAATGCGTCGACCCGCGCAAGCAGTTCCAGCCGCCGGATAGGCTTGACCATATAGTCATCCGCGCCAGCCTGTAGCGCGGAGACAATATCCTGCTCCGAATCGCGCCCGGTGATGAACAATACCGGCGCGTCAATCTGTTGCTTCTCACGCAACCAGTGCAACACTTCCGGGCCGGAAAGATCCGGCACGTGCCAGTCGAGCATGTACAGGTCGAAACTTTCCCGGTTGGCCTCGCGCACGATCGCCTTGCCGGAGGTGAAATGGTGGACGTGGTGGCCGCCAGCCTCAAGCCATTGCTTGAGTGCGCCGCCCACGTCGACATCGTCCTCCAACATCGCAATCCGCACTATTTATTCCTCCGGTACATCGCTACAGGTGTCTGGCTATTCTGCCAAGATTTCCGATTTTGTGGCGCTCAGACGAACGGCCATTTGAGACACCATTTTAATACCGCAAAGGGTTAAAAAACACGCTTTGTTCAAACCAGATTTTTCATCGCCCGGTCAAGACCGTCGACGGTCATGGGATACATGCGGTCGTCCATCAAATCGCGCGTCATTTTGACCGACTGCGTCCAGGGCCAGTGTTGTTCCGGCGTGGGGTTGATCCATGCGGCGTTTTTGTAATGACCGGTCAGTCTCGCCAACCATGCAACGCCCGCCTCCTCGTTCCAATG
This sequence comes from Burkholderiales bacterium, assembly GCA_031413695.1. Lineage (GTDB taxonomy): Bacteria > Pseudomonadota > Gammaproteobacteria > Burkholderiales > Usitatibacteraceae > UKL13-2. The sequence continues at coordinate 575 of JANOEV010000014.1, read as the reverse complement.
TTCGACACTGCCACCGGGCTGCAAAATCTCGTAAGGACTCATGGTTGCGTCACCCACAATTATCAACTTGTAATCTTTGCCGTATTTATTGAGCACGTCCCAGGTTGGGAATTTCTCGCTGTGCCGCAGACGGTTGTTGCGCCAGACCGACTCGTAGAAAAAATTATGGAAGTAAAAATACTCCAAGTGTTTAAATTCCGTCTTTGCGGCTGAGAATAACTCCTCGCATCGATGTACGTATTCATCCATCGAGCCACCGACATCCAGAAACAGCAGTACTTTCACGTTATTGTGGCGCTCCGGAACCATCTTGATATCGAGGAAGCCGGCGTTGCTCGCGGTAGCCTTGATGGTGTGGTCAAGATCAAGCACCTCTTCCGCGCCGGTTCGCGCAAATCGGCGCAGCCGCCGCAACGCCAACTGGATATTGCGAATACCCAATTCGACATTGTCGTCGTAATCGCGATAGGCACGCTGATCCCAGACCTTGACCGCACTTTTGTTGCGACCCTTGTCCTGACCGATCCGCACGCCCTCCGGATTAAATCCGTACGCACCGAATGGCGAGGTTCCTG
>JANOEV010000013.1:0-2438 GCA_031413695.1 Burkholderiales bacterium | reverse complement strand
ATATGCTCAAAATCCATCCGGTTTTTCAATCACAAAAAACAAGAGATTTCAGATCACACTTTTCCGCCGTCTTCCGATTCATGGATGACCGGCGTGGTCCGGATTCAAATCATGAAGATTCAAAAAGTTCAATTCTCCTGCGCCCTGCTGGCGCTCCTCACCCTCATCACCGCTGGCGTGGTCCGCTCGTTTTCCGAAAATCGTCCGGGGCCTGCGGGGCAGGCGGATCGCTTGCTTCGCGACGCCGCCATGATGCTGCTGAAGGAAGGCAACGTCCGCTTCGCCGCCGGCATGGCGACGGCGCTGCCGATAAAACCACTTCCGCCAACGAGCAAAATTCTAGCTGGATTCATGTTGGTATCAGCCTATGGGTGAATGACAACATTGGAATTGGAAACCGGCGCCGTTGCGACATTGGCGGGTGTGGTCGATAGCGTCGCGTCGCCGGCTTTGGCGATGGTTGCCGCGGTTTTTGCAGGAACTGAACCCATGATCTCGCCCAATTTCAGCGACTGGCCGTTGATGCGGTGACCGTAAAACCATTTGTTCACCATGACTTTTTTCACATAGTCACGCGTCTCGTTAAACGGGATTGACTCGGCATAAATTGCACCTTCAAGCGGCGTGTCGGCGCGCCAACGTCTTGCCCGGCCGGGTCCGGCGTTGTACGCGGCCGTGGCCAGCACCGGGTGGCCGAGGTCATCGAGCACGTGGCGCAAATAATACGAACCGAGCGCCAAATTGGTTTGCACGTCGACCACCTTGGCCATCGGCAAATCCTTGAGGCCTATCTGCTTTGCCACCCACTTGGCGGTTGCCGGCATCAGTTGCATCAGGCCCTGTGCGCCGACGCGCGAACGGGCATCGGTAATGAAGCGGCTTTCCTGGCGGATCAGGCCGAACACCCAGGCTTCGTCGAGTCCGTTTTGTTTTGCACTCGCCGACAGTGGATCTCGATGCAGCAGCGGATAGCGCCGGCCAAAATCGTGCACGGACTGAGTGCGCTCTGCGGTATTGATGGCGCGGTCGGGTAAATCGTTGCGCGACGCCACTTCGGCGGCGGCGAGCAGCGATTGATCGTCCATGCCACGAATCACAACCTGCCATTCACGCAAAGCGTCGTTGCGCAGGTCGGTCTTGTAGGCCGAAAGTTTGTACAGCAGCACCGCGCGTTTGGCACCGGCAAGACCGGCAATTTTGGCAACGTCGTCCTCGGCCGGTATTGCACCGGTGAAATTGGGTGCCGGATTCTTGCCGAGCTCCTCCGCGGCCAGCACACCGTAAAAATTATTTTCACGCGCAAGCGATTCGCGCAACACGCGGGCGGCCGCAGCGTCGGTTGCATCACCGGATGCAATCAGCGCCCGCGCCAGCCAGTAGCGCCAGGTGGATTCGCGTTTTTCGCCGTCAGACATGGCGCTGATGGCGCGTCGGACGTTATTCCACTGTGCATTGTCACCCACCGATTCGCGTAGTGCTGCGCGGGCGAACCAGGCGGCCTGCGTGTCATTCAGTTCGGCGTCACCGGCGCGTTGAAACCACGCAATTGCGTTGACGTCTTGTTGCATCGCGCCGAGATAGCCGATCTGCGCCCATGCGGATTGTGCGTCTGCCCGGCCAAACCGGGCTTCATTTTTATTCAGCCATTGCGCCGCGCTGTCCGCATTGGTGCGTGCCAATCGTGTGATTGCAAAAAGTGCCAGCTCGACCGAGGCTCGATTGGTTGCCTTTATGGTGTGTTTGTCCAAAAATCGTTTTGCATCAAGATTTGCCTGCGCACTGCTGGCGTCAAAATTAGCCGGGATATCGGTGGCAAATGCAGCGCTGCGCCGTGCGTCATTAATCTGGCCGTTTTCGAACAGGGTGCGGGTGCGTCGCCAGACATCGTTATTCGTCATTGCGCCGGATGCACGTAACTGGTCGGCGACCCGCGCAAAAAAGTCGTAACAGGGTTCGACGGCGGGTTTAGCGGCCGCCCACAGTAGCTTGGCGTCGGTCAGCGCCGCCGGCACCACGGCGCGGTCATCGCCGAGCAAGCGGTAACGCAGCCGCTGACAAGCCACGTCCGAGTCATCACCACGATAACCGGCCTGATTGGCGGCAAACGCCGTCCAAAGGTTGAGTGTGCCCAATGCACGCAAATAATCGCGCCGGAGTTGATCGGCGAATGGTGCGCCGGGAAACGCCGCCAGAAACTTTTCGATGTCAGGTCCGAGTCCAATCGCGTTTTGTGCAGACTGGGCCATTTGGACTGAAAACCACCACCAGTCGACATATGGTGCAAGCGGAAAGTCTTTGCGGGCGGTGGCAAATTTTGTGCGGGCCAGCGCAAGCGCCGCAACATCCCGGCGGTCGAATGCGTCGCGTGCCGCCAGAAATTCGCGCTCAACCGAGACTTGAGGAACATTTGGTCTGTTCGCAGTTTGTGCGTGCGCCTC
>JANOEV010000012.1:0-2455 GCA_031413695.1 Burkholderiales bacterium | reverse complement strand
CGGTTGCAAAAAACGTGGGTGCCAATGCGTATGGTGTGATGTTGACCGGAATGGGCAAGGATGGTGCGGTAGCGATGGAAGAGATGCGCACCTGTGGCGCACACAACATTGCCCAGGATGAGGCATCGTGCGTGGTGTTTGGCATGCCGCGCGAGGCGATTGCCGTCGGTGCGGTGCACGACGTGCTGCCGGTGCTCAGTATTGCCGACCACCTGATAACACGACTTACCACGGCCGGTCATTACGTTCGCGTTTAGGCGCTAAAGCCGGCAGGTTAACGAACCAGCATGACCGCAATGCTCTTCTCAAGGGCGGCAGTCATCGGGTTGGCGAGGTAGGGCAGAATTAACAGCAGGGCGGTCATGCCGACCGTCAGGGTCACCGGGAAGCCGACCGCAAAGATGTTGAGTTGTGGCGCAACCCGCGACATCACACCCATTGCCAGGTTGACCATCAGGAGCAAAATCACAAACGGCAGCGCAATGGTCAGCGCGATTCGGAACAACTCCGCGCCTAGTGCGAGCAAACGTTTACCCTGCAGCAACACGTCGCCGTCCAACGTGATTGGAATGGTCTGGAAGCTCTCGATCACGCCATAGATCAACAGCAGATGGCCGTTGATGGATAAAAACAACAGCACGGCGATGGTACCGAAATAGCGCGAAATGACGTTGGCTGCACCACCCGAAGTCGGATCGATATAGCCGGCGAACGACAGGCCCATTTGCAGGCCGACCAGTTCCCCCGCCATTTCGACCGCGGCAAAAACAACCCGCACCGCAAAGCCAAGCGACACACCGATCAGGATTTCCCGCGCAATCTGCAAGAATCCCGGATAAGAATCGATGGCAGTCACCGGCGCAGGTGGCAGCGACGGTGCGGCGACGATGGTGACGAGGATTGCCAGTGCGACTTTGACGCGAATCGGGATGGATCGATTGCCGAGCATCGGTGCGACCGCAATCATCGCCAGAATGCGTACCATCGGCCAGAAAAACTGGGCAATCCAAAAATCAAATTGGGCGGTGGAAATGGATACCATGTTTGCTGCAGCCGGCTGGACTAGCCGATCACGAAGGGGATCTGGCCGAATAATCGTTGGATATAGGCCACCATGACACCAATCATCCACGGACCGGCAACCACCAACGTCACAACGACAGCAACCAGTTTTGGTACAAACGACAACGTCTGTTCGTTGATCTGGGTGGCGGCCTGCAAAACGCTGATCAGAAATCCGACGACCAACACGACGATCAACAGCGGCGCGGCGATCATCAACATGACCTCCAGTCCCTGTGTGCCGAGTCCGATCACTTGTTGTGGTGACATGATTTTTCCTGAGCTAAGTGGATATTCCGACGCCGGTTGTCAGTGACGTCTAGGTGGCAAAACTTGCGACCAGTGAAGCGATCAGCAGGTTCCAGCCATCAGCCAGCACAAACAGCATCAGCTTAAAGGGTAGCGCAATCAACACCGGCGACAGCATCATCATGCCCATTGACGTCAATACCGATGCAACCACCATATCAATGATCAGAAACGGGATAAACACCATGAAGCCGATCTGGAATGCCGTCTTCAGTTCTGATGTGACAAATGCCGGAACCAGAATTCGAATCGAAACATCCTCTGGTGATTTTGGCGCCTCAGTGCGCGACAACTTGATAAACAATGCCAGGTCGGCTTCGCGTGTTTGTTTCAGCATGAATGCCTTGAGTGGAATCTGCCCGCGGGAAAGCGCCTGATCCATGGTGATTTTGCGGTCAGAGAATGGCTGGTACGCATCCTGGTATATCTTGTCGAAAACCGGCGCCATCACAAACATGGTCAAAAATAGTGCCATGCCGACCAATACCTGATTGGGCGGTGTTGATTGCGTGCCGAGAGCCTGCCGCAACAGCGACAACACGATGATGATCCGGGTGAATCCGGTCATCAACAACATCACCGCCGGCAGGAAGCCGAGCGCGGTAAAAAACAGCAGCGTTTGTACCGGGATAGACCAGGTCGATGATCCACCCGGGCCCGGTTGGCTTGATAGCGACAATATGCCGCCGGTGTCGGCCGAAAGTGCGGCGGCTGAAAATAATGATGCGCTCAATATCCCTGCAATACGCAGCAGCGGGCCGAACAATCTGGCATCGTTCACGTCGATTGCCCTGGTTGACGGCCTAGCGCCGATTTGAGCAATTGGGTGAATGAAGCAGCCTGCGCAGGTGTGGTTGGTGCCGTGATACCGCCATTCTCTGGTGGCGGCACATCGGTGGTCGACAACAGCTGGATTGAATGTGCGGTTACGCCGAGAACCAACCACTGTGATTGGAATGCCACAACAACAACACGTTCCTTCGGGCCGAGTGGAATCTGTGAGACCTGGCGCAAAAGACTCGGGCCCAGCTTTTATTATCTTTTCAATCTCATCCATTCTACTATTCATGCGTGCCTTGCGGTT
>JANOEV010000011.1:0-2087 GCA_031413695.1 Burkholderiales bacterium | reverse complement strand
TGCGGCCGAGCTTGTGACCGGCTGCCCCGTCATGGTCATGGCCGCAGCGGTTACAGTATGCGTCGTACCGCCACCGCCGCCACCAAAGGCTTGCCCATCGTCGGCAAATGGAGCGCCGGCAAACGGGTAAAACCCGAACATTAGTAATCGCTTTCAATATATATTTTGGCAATCTCAATATTGACAGCAGTTGCGACTGCCCCGTTATTTATCTCTGCTTTAATGGCCATCCCGATATTAACCGCAGGAAGATCAGTGTTGTAGCTAGTATCCAGGACAGTAATGCCTGAATGAATGTTGACAATCCGAACGAAAATTTCAGTTGCTGCGCCAGGCGGGCAATAAATTATCAGGTCATAACCGTGCGTTGTGTTTCGCGCTGCGTCGGTTCCCAAGTCTACCTTCGTTGCCGTTCCCGATCCATCGTTGCGGAACAGCTGCCAGTTGCCAGTGCTGGCGTCGGTCGTGTCATAGCCCATGCCGATCATATTGACCAAAGCACCGACCGCGCCCGCAGTCGTGGCAAGAAGGCCAGTTGAAGCACACAGCCCCATGAAACATTGAGCACCGTTGAGGTTTACGTTTTGCCCAAATTGAGAGCGGTAGAAAAAGCCGCCAAAGCCCGCCGCATTTCCGCGAAACCATTGCACGTAGTTTGTCCGCATTCCACCCGATCCGGCCGCTGTTGCGACGGAGAAAAACCGTTTGCGCCATGTTGCTTGAAACGGATTGGCTGAAGCTATTGTCTGCTGAGCCGACAATGTGCCGGATGAAGTGAGCGTTATTCCAACCTGCGTCGGTGCAACGGTGCCGCTTTGTGGCGCCACAAATGCAATGGAATTTCCTGAAAACCCGGTCTGCAATATCGTATCAATGCCTGATGGCCCAATGAACTTTGGCAACACCTTACCAGCGATCTTTTTTGCATACAGCAAAAGGATATTGGCTGGGGGAACAGCAGGGTCAGCTATACTTTCAAGCTCAACAATCGTGTTATACCTTGACGCAATTGCAGTAAGGTAAACCTTGGCGCTGCCCGATAGGTTGAGCAGCGCGCCCGTTGATGATTGTGACAGCACGCGGGTCAGTGTCGTTGCGGTGCCACCCGTCACGCCTGTCCCTGTCTCCCATGCCGCACCATCTTCGATTGTATATGAAACCTGCGTTCCATCAGGGATTGGCGAGCCGCTTGCCGCTGTTGCCATCGTGCGGAAACCACTAGTAGCAGATCCCGCCGTTACGGTCCCGGTGCCCGTTGTCGCGGTCGAGAATGATACACGGTCATATTGCATAGAGAGCTCCTATGGTGTCCGGCTGATATTGAGAACACCGCTGGCGGCCGTGACATCGAAGGTTAATGGACCCGACACATTCCCGAAATCCGCTGCCTCGGTCATAAAACCGATCAGCTTGCTGGTCCCGTCGACGCCGGTATCTTCATAGGCAACATAGGTTCGGCCGTTGGTAAACCCGCCAGCGTTCTGCGCCCAGACAATATCGCTGAAAATCCATTCGACAATGTTGCCATCAAGCGCGCATGTCACACCGCTGATCGCCGTGCCGCGGGCGGTGTAATTGGTGCCGCTGACTTCATTGGTCACATCGCTTTTGAATGCGTTTGTTTGGTTGGGCGTAAAGGCGCTTGTAGTTATCATCACCTTGATTGTTGCCGTATCCAGATCGATGGAATTGCCGTTATGTTGCTTCAGCATGAACTGGTTATACAGGGTAAAAGTACCCATCAGACTTCTCCCTCTTCAACCGGCGCCGGTGCAAGGCCAGCCTCCAGCTTTGCCAGCCCGTCATAATAATCGTGAAACCGCTGCAACTCGGCCAGGCGCGATGCCTGTTTCTCGCCACGCTGCACCGCTTCCTTGCATTGCACGATCGCACGCGCAAACCGGTCGCGATGGAATTCGGATTGCGTGCGGTCGCGGGCCGACGCTTCGCCGACCGGTTCGATCGGCGGCGGCGCCACGCCCATCAGTTTTGACCAAAAGCTCATTGCGGCCTCCTATACGTAAACTGCGGTGCGCAGCTGCCAGTTGCCTTTGGGCAGCGAGAACATGACCCGCTCGTTGGCACCC
>JANOEV010000010.1:0-6194 GCA_031413695.1 Burkholderiales bacterium | reverse complement strand
AGCGGACGGGTTGTTGATCACCTCGCCCATCAGAATCTGGAGTTTTGGCATGTCGTCAGGGTGCACACGTGCGTGCCAATCATCGATGGACGGCGCGGCACCATCAATCGGCATGCCCAACATGGTCCGCCAGCGTGTATTGACCACCAGCGTTCCGTCGGCGGCGTTCCAATCCCAAAGACCGAGGTTGGCACCACGCAAGGCGAGCCGCAACCGCAATTCGTTTTCGCGAATGACGGCGTCGGTGTTGCGAGTGGCGGAAACATCAATCTGGCTACCCATAATACGAATCGGTCTGCCATGCGCATCACGTTCAAGTTCCGCCTGGCTGAAAAACCAGTGCCATCCCCCGTCGCGGTGGCGCATGCGAAACTCAACCTCGTAGTTCTGCCTGTTGCCTTCGCGAAACGCCGCAATTTCCGCCAGCACAAACCCAAGGTCATCCGGGTGCATGCGTGTTTGCCATTGCTCAAACGTATTGGGCAGCTCGTGATCCTCGTAACCCAAATGCTGCTTCCATGCCGGCGAATAATAGACGTCGTTGGTGATCAAGTCCCATTCCCACAACCCCACACTCGCGCCTTGCAGCAACCGCTCGGTACGAATCCGGCTGGCGGCAAGCGCGGCCTCGGCTTTTTTCTGCGCCGTGACATCCCGCATCGCCATTTGCACTGCCGGCTCACCGTCAAAGGCAATCGCCAGTTCCTGTGATTCACAATCGATCACGCTGCCATCCAGCTTGACGAACTGTAATTCAGCCATCGGCGCTTCGGCTGCGCCACCAACCAGCGATTGCCGCCGGGCGGCGGCGAGACGACGATAATTTTCCTGCACAAAATCCAGCATCTCACGACCGACCAGGTCGTGCGCCGAGGCGGCACCAAACAATCTGATCGCCGCCGGATTCACATACACAATCTTGTCGCGACAGGTCACGCAGATCGGTTCGGGCGACCACTCGACCAATGCGCGATAACGTTCCTCACTTCGACCAAGCGCAACCTGTGCATCCATGGCGGCCAATTTCGACTGCGCCACCAACAATGCGCGGGTTGCCTGATTTGAACGACGTCCGACCAGAATCACACAGACCAGACCGGCAACCAGGACCATTGACAGCCGCTGTTCCTCGGGGCCGCCTGCAAACCAAATTGCAATCACAGATGGCAGCAATGCCGCCATGACAAACAAGCGCATTGCCGATTGCTGTGCGCCCATGGTCAACGTTGAGACCGCCGAAACACACATGACAATACCGACCAAAATAGCGAGCGCAACACCATCAGCCGAAACCGCCAGCGCAGCGGCCCCCAGACCCCAGGATGCACCGGCCAACAACGATCCGGTGTTGTAAAAGAAACGCCAGCGCGACAGCGTGTTGGTCGACGGGCCGATGCGCTGGAACGCCAACCAAAGCAATCCTCGCAGTGCCACCACGGCCAACATTGACGCGACCCACGGCCCCGCCACGGTTGACGGAAAAAACGGCCAGAGGGCGGTGCCAAACACGGCGATTGCCACGGCCGACATCGCCAAGATGCCGGGCAACTGGTCATACGCGGCCAACAATTGATCGTCGTCGATGGATGGCATCGAACCGACTCGCATCGTCATTGTCGTTGGCTGTGGCGTTAGGGGGCCTTGTGCTTGTCCATCCATAGTTGACACGTTATCGGTTGGTTCATGTTTTGGCAAGCCGTGCAACCGCGTCGCAAAAATCCTCGGCGAGATCGGCCTTAAACATCAGCTCTTTGACGCCGGCTTGCTCCGCCTCGGCGCGCAGCTGCTCATCAATAAACCCGGACGCAATGGCCACCGGCAGGTCGTCACGAATCGCTCTGATGGCACGCGCCACGTCGAGGCCGGACATGCCGGGCATGTTGTAGTCGGTCACCACCAAGTCAAATGATGCCGGGGCGGCGGCCAGCGCAGCAAGTGCCTCGCGCTGATCGCTGTAAGCGCTGGTGCGATAACCCCGCCGCTCGAGCAGGCGCTCGACCAGCAACACCATTGATTCGTCGTCGTCCAAATAAAGAATACGCGGCCCGTTGTCGAGCGTCAGCGCAGGCCGGGCGGCATCACCGGCAGCGACGACAATGACGGTCTCAGCGGGGGCTTGTCCGCGTCCAACTGCCGCCGCAACCGGCAAATAAACCGAAAAGGTCGTGCCGGCACCCGGCGCGCTGTCAACCGTAATGGCACCGCCGTGTGACTCGACAATGCCGTGCACAACCGACAGTCCCAGCCCGGTTCCCTCGTTGACCGGCTTGGTGGTAAAAAACGGCTCAAAAATACGCGCGACCGTTGCCGCATCCATTCCCGGACCATTGTCGCGCACCATCAGCCGCACCGTTTGGCCGGCATGTTCGGCAGAAAGCGCAATCAACGATGCATTCGTCCCGACGGTAGCTGGATCAAGCATCACGCAGTCGGCCCGCATGTCGATACGCCCGCTGCCGCCTGGAATCGCCTGCATGGCGTTGGTGACCAGATTGATCAACACCTGCTCGATTTGTGTTTTGTCGGCCATCACGGCCGGCACGGCCGGCGCACAATCAACAGCAAGCGTCAGGCGCGCCGGCAGCGTCGCACGCAACAGTTTTGCCGATTCGTCAAGAATCAATGCAATGGCAACCGGCTTCATCTCGGTCGGTTGTCGACGACTGAATGACAGAATCTGCTGCACCAGATCGCGGCCACGGGTACCGGCTTTGCGGATTTCTTCTATGCTGCGTGCGATATCAGGGTTGTTCGACGCGTCCTGCCGCGCCAACTCGGCATTGCCTAAAATAGCGGCAAGAATATTGTTGAAATCATGCGCAATGCCGCCGGCGAGTGTGCCGATCGCCTGCATTTTTTGTGATTCACGTAATTGCGCTTCAAGCGATGCGCGCGTCGCCTCCGCCTGATTGCGCTCAGTCTGGTCGGTAACCACCGCTATCGATCCGGCAAATTTACCGTCCAGAAAACGCGGTGCCGCTGTAATCAGAACATTCACCACCGAGCCATCAAGATGTTGCAGGCGCATGTCATAGGTGGATGTTTGACCCGCGCGACGCGCGGCAAGCTCCCTCACCTGCACCGCCAAATCGACCGCGTAGGCCACAAACTCCGGCGTCTTGCCAATCAAGTCAGCTGCATCGCGGCCCACCAGGCGCGCGTAGGCTGGATTCACATATTCAAAGCAGCCCTTTTCGTTAGTGACGGTGAGCCCCTGGCCAACCGCCTTGATAATTTGGTCGGCAAAATCGTGTTGCGCGGCAAGGGCCCGCTCGATGCGCTTACGCTCGGTGATGTCCTGTGCGGAGCCGCGCAGGCCGATTATCTTGCCATCCGCATCACGCTTGACTTCCCCGCGCGCCGAGATGTAGCGGATCTTACCGTTCGAGTCGATGTGTTCAAGGTCGAGCTCATAGGCTGCCCCGGTCTGCATCGCCCGGGCAACGGCGGCATTGAGTCGCACGCCACTTTCTGCCGTATAGAGTTTCAAATTTCGCTCGTAATCAGGCGGTGAGGCGTCCGTGCGCCGATCCTGATCGAGAATTTTATACATCTCATCCGACCAGATAATCGTGTCGTTGGTTGTATCCCAATCCCAACTTCCCACATGCGCGACCCGCTGCGCTTCAATCAGCGCCGCTTCAACATCACGCTTGGCCATTTCAGCCTGTTTCTGCTCGGTAATATCTTGCTGGGTACCGATCAATTTCACCACCTTGCCATCCTCAAACACGGGTGCACCCTGCTCCCTCACCCAAATTTTGCGCCCGGTCGTGGTGATCATTTGCACCTCGATATCCCAAGGTGTACCGTCGGCAACGGCGAATTCATTTGTCTTTTCGAAGACGGGCATCATCTCCGCAGGATAAAACGACCGAACCGCCTCATCCGTATTCGGTGCGACGCCTGAATCAATCTCGAGCATGCGCAAAATCTCAGGGCCCCAGACACGCTCACCGGTTCGGAGATCCACCTCCCAGCCGTCTATTCGCGCGATCCTGGTTGTACGTCGGAGCAACTCTTCGCGCTGCTTTAGCGTTGTCAACATGCGGTTAAACGCGCCAATCAGACGGCCGACTTCGTCATTTTTCGCAATATGCAACGCTGGCGGCAATTCACCCGCCGTATTCATGTTGCTCAGGGTATCAACGGCCGACACCATTGGCGCCAGTTGTTGCCTGACCACCAACCAAACCAGCAAGGCGGCCAAAACAGAAAAATACAGTGTCGGCAGCAGGATTCGGCGCTGCATTTCGCCGATCGGTGCAAACGCCTCTTCGGTCGGCAGCGACGCAACCAATTGCCACCCCGCCAACGGGATGTTGCGGCCTGAATTCAGCACTTCTTTGCCGGTCGTACTGCTGAGCACCACCGTACCTTCAAAACCATCGAGCAGTCGATCGATGGTGGGATTGACACCGGCCGCCGGCAGCACTTCCATCACGCGGCCCTTGTCAGTCGCCGTCACCACCAACCGGTGTTGCGGCGCGATGATAAAAAATCCGCCGGTCTTGCCGTAACGATTGGACGTGATGATATCCATAAAATTTTCCTGCCCCAGATCGGTAACACCCATCAGCGCACCAATCACCACGCCTTGTGAATCACGAATCGGTACCGCCATCACCAGCACCGGGGTGCCAAGTGGCTTGCCGATTACCGGGCGACCGACGGTCGATCGACCCTCCTTGAGCGCGGCAATGATGTAATCATGATCGGCGTAATTGAGTCCGGTTCGACCGGCCGAGATGGGAAACGAGGCAATGGCGACACCGTCGGTGCCGGTGACAAAACCGCCGCGGTTGAATTGCCCGTGTATGACCGGACGATCCTGAAGAAAAGACTGCAGTTCGACCGGATTTGCCATCAACGCCGGCGTAATTTTTTTCGCCGAGACACGCAACCCGACAAAGCGCTCGTCAACCGCCTGACCGACTTTTGCGGCGACCAGCGTCGCCGTCGATAGCTGTTGTTCCCCCACCAAACGCTGCATATCCTCGCGCAAAATCGCGCTGGCATAAACCAACAAAGATGCAATGCTGACGATAAAGATCACCAGCGTCAGCAGGGTCAATCTCGTCTTGAGCGAGCGCGGTTGCAGGTATGTCAGAAAATCCATGGGAACCAAAGTGATGACGTCCGGCCAAACCGACTGACCGGATTGACCGGTGCAATACCAAGCTGCCACTCAGGGGATTGTAACCTGCTGACCGGGTTCGGGGCGAACCCCGGGCAGGGAAATGAAGTGCTTTTGCGCTGTTGCGGTTATATTGCAGTGGCCAGTCTACAGCCTCGCAGGTGGCATCAATCACAAAGCGATATCAATGGCTGCAACCCACTGCAACAATTACCCAAACAGGCGCGGCACCACCAATGCGACCGCGAGCAACAGGCCGTGCAGGGATGCGGCCGCAATCGTCATTTGAATGGCCGGCGCGAGTTTGGCGGGTGTGTCGGCATAACGAATCAAATCGCGCGCCGCGCGTAGCGAGAGTAATGCCGGCAACAACGCGATCAACACCGGCCAGGGCAGCCAGCCGGTGATCACGGCGGCGATCAGCCCACCGTAGGCCATGATCACCATCAGCAAATAGCCCCAGCGCGCGCGCGATGCGCCAAGCCGCACCACCCAATGATGTTTGCCGGCAGCAGCGTCGGCTTTGCGATCAGGAAACTGATTGATGTAGAGAATGTTGGTGACCAGCAACGCATAACCCGCCACCGCAATCAACGGCATTGCGTCGAAATACCCGCGCTGCACAAAATCCGCACCGATGGCGAGTAAAACAAACCCCGCCCACACACACGCCTCACCCATGCCACGACTGTTGAGCTTTAAGGGTGGCGCCGAATAGGTCCAACCGATGACCAGACCGGCGACACCGATCCAAAACAGATTGGGCGCCGAGACCGAGGTTAACCACAACCCGGCAACCACCACCGCGGCGATCAACAATATTCCGAACACCGCCGTCTCGCGCAACGACAACACACCGTTCTGGATAAAACGGCTGCCACCGGTAAAGGGATAGATACGCTCGGTATTGTTGGCGTCGGTGCCGTTCAGTGCGTCGTAATAATCATTCAATACATTGATGCCGGCGTGCGCCATCAGGGCAAACACCACCGTCACCACCGCCGTCGATGGCGCAATCACCACCCCCGACGCATAGGCGGTGGCCAGCCCGATCAGC
>JANOEV010000009.1:0-2027 GCA_031413695.1 Burkholderiales bacterium | reverse complement strand
GGAGGCGGTCGAAAAAATGACCGACCTCGATGATTTGAAAGACGTCACACAGGCCGGCGGAATACATTGGCATCTGATCGGTCCGTTGCAAAGTAACAAGGCGGGCCTTGCGGCACGACATTTTGACTGGGTGCAAAGCGTCGATCGCACAAAAATCGCCGACGCGCTGAATCAGCACCGGCCAATCAACCTGGGGCCGCTTAATGTGCTGCTACAGGTCAACATTTCCGCCGAAACGAGCAAGAGCGGCACCGCGCCGGATGCGCTGGCGCAACTGGCAAAACATGTCATGTCGCTGCCGAATCTCAGATTGCGCGGGCTGATGGCGATTGTCGAAAACGTTTCCGACGAGACGATTTTGCGTGACCAATTCCGGCAAATGCGGGCGCTGTTTGAACAAATCGAAACTTTATATCCACAAGTCGATACACTCTCGATGGGTATGTCACAAGATTACGCCATTGCCGTCGACGAAGGTGCGACGATGGTTCGGGTCGGCAGTGCAATATTCGGGGCGCGCGAAGCAAAACAGCGGGCGGTATGACGACAAATTCGACAAACAACATCAGGATTCTTTTTATTGGCGGCGGCAAAATGATGCAGGCCATTGCCGGTGGGTTGATCGCGCGCGGACTGCCGGCGGCCAACCTGTTTGCCGTCGAACCAGATGCCGTCACCCGTCTTGCCGTTACCCGTCTGGGCGTAAATGCCGTCGCGGCGATGGACGACGGCCGCGCCAACCTTGCCGCGACCGACGTGGTGATCCTGGCGGTTAAGCCGCAGGTAATGGCCGCAGCCATCGCACCGCTCGCCAATCGTCTGACGCACCAGCTGGTGTTGAGCATTGCCGCGGGCGTGCGCACCATGGAAATTACGCGTTGGCTGGGCCATACACGGATCGTTCGGGCGATGCCAAACACACCCGCGCTGATCCAAGCCGGCATCACCGGTCTTTACGCGCCGCTAACTGTTGACGAAGCCGGGCGCGCAACGGCCGATTCGCTGCTTGCGGCCGTCGGCAAGACTGCATGGTTCGACGACGAGTCCATGCTCGATGCCGTGACCGCCGTTTCCGGTAGCGGGCCGGCCTATGTGTTTTATGCCATTGAGGCCTTGGAAGCATCGGCCGTCGAACTCGGTTTTTCAGCAGAAGCCGCCCGGCAGTTTGCCCTCGAAACGTTTCGTGGCGCCGCATTATTGGCCGCGCAATCTGACGACTCACCGGCGCAGTTACGTGCCAACGTGACCTCCAAAGGCGGGACTACTGCGGCGGCGATTGCCGTATTCGACGAGAAAGGTGTACGGTCCCGTTTCATCAGCGGCGTCAGGGCCGCCGCCGCGCGTGCCAAACAGCTGGGTGATGAACTCGGCGGCCCGCCCACTGCAACTGAAAAGGACAGGTGATTGAAATGGCTGTCAATGTGCTCAAATTTATCCTCGAAACGCTTGGACAGCTGTGGATTCTGGCGGTGTTGTTGCGGTTCTTTTCGCAGGCTGTCCGGGCGCCATTTCGCGCCCGCGCCGGCAATCCGCTGGCTGATTTCATCATGGCGCTAACGGATTGGGCGGTGTTGCCGGCGCGGCGCTTGATCCCGAGTATCGGCAAGTTCGACCTCGCGGCATTTCTGGTGGCGTGGGTTGCCGCAACAATGTTGTCACTCGCCATCTTTGCATTACTCGGCCGGGCCGATGTCGCCCACCCGGCATTCTGGCCGGCGTTGTTGTTCTACGGCGCGGTGGAATTGGCAAAAATATCGCTCTATTTGTTCATCGGCTTGATGATCATTCAGGCTGTGTTGTCGTGGCTGAATCCCTATCACCCAATGCAGCCGTTTTTTACCATACTGACACGCCCGCTGCTGCGGCCGCTGCAACGGTTTATCCCGTTGATTGGCGGGGTCGACCTGGCGCCGCTGTTTGCCATCATTTTGTTGCAGGTGGTGCTGATCGGGCCGGTTGCCTATCTGGGCGGCGAAGCGATTCGCATGGTGGTTCGATCCGGCGGTGTCGGTGCCTAGCAGTGTGTC
>JANOEV010000008.1:0-2198 GCA_031413695.1 Burkholderiales bacterium | reverse complement strand
GGTCGGTCCGCAGCAACAAGCGCACGACCCAATTGCATAGGCCACATTCTCCGTCGTAGAGCAGCACGGCTCCTCGTGCATTCGGATTGCTGGGAGTGGCTGGCATCACAGCAAAATAGGCAGAAACAGAATCACTGCAGGTGCCGTTGTTGACTTGGCGACCGCAGGGTTGCTGAGTACGCCGGCGAGCAACATGAGGAACAGTGCAACAAGTAATGTGGTCGCACCGATATTGTCTTTGTTGTGGTTGGTTGGGGTTGTCATGATGGTTTCCTTTGGTCGGTTGTTGGTGTGTGGTTGATGAGTGCACTTTATTGATCGCACACCCAACAGGCCAACGCATTCCGACGAAATTGCAAAAATGGTGCCTGAGTTGTCAAAAGTGCCGATGACCGGTAATGGCCAAACGGCACTTTTTGACGAAACCAGCGGCCTGGATTGACGGGATTTGCCGACAGTGCGCATCACCAGGTTTATCGGCAGCATTCTTTGCTTCAACAGGGCGGCCTGGCCAGGTAACCGGCAAGCTGCCGTCGCGAATGCCTTTTCGGCTGAAAAGTCAGCCTTCGTCGCGCCAACCACGCAAGCGGATTGCAACGTAGATCATGGCGATGCCGGCCACGGCGCCCAGCCAGATATTCGCATGAGCAAGCAATTGCCATGACTGGTTGAGTACACCGCTCAAGGCGGTTAGCGGGCCATCCATGCCGGTGGTCTCGGCCTTTTCCGATAGCCACGATCCGGGCAACACACTTGCCAACAAACGCCCGACGACATTTTTCCAATACCAGCCCGAATTCCAATCGATTGAAAACATCCGTTGTGCCCAGCTGAGCAAAATCCCGGTCATCACCGGAACACCGATGGCCCACAACAATGGCTTGCTGCGCGCCCAAGCCGAAACCATCATCAGCCAACCGATGGAAGGCAGCGCCCACATTGCATAGATTGGCAACATCGCGGCAATCTGCAGCGGCGCAAGATAGGTCGCGGGCGTGGAAAGCACCTCGCCAAAAACGTTGATGCCGGCCACCGCGGCGGCGAGGCATATTAGGAATCCGATTAACAACGACGTGATGCAACCGACCACAATGGCGATTGCCGGCGCAATGCCGATTGCCATGACCACCTTGGACAAAACGGTGGCGTGATCCGAAAGTGGCAGCGACTTCCAGAACAGCACACTGCGATCACGCCGTTCGTCGAAAAGGGCGCCGAGGCAGAAAAAGAACACGCAAAATCCGAGCGCGATAAAAATCGGCATTGAAACACCAGCGTAGCCGAATGCAAATTTCGCGGCAAATGCAGCCTTTTGTTCAGGCGTAATGACGCTGGCAAGATTGGTGACATCGATGCCATTGATCTGCATGCCGCTACTTAATCCCGATAGCGCGATGATCAGCGACACCAGCACAAATGCCGTCATGATCAAACCAACAACAACCGGCGCCCAAACGAACGCACCTTTATGCTCCCAGTATTCCCGCTTGAGCAGCCACTTGAATGTGTTCATGCGTAGGTCCCTTTCATGGTGGCAACAAACAGATCGGCAATACCCGGCGTGCGGGTTTCACCGAGAGCCGCGAGTCTTTCGTATGCCACACCGTCAAACAACATGACTGACTTGCCAAACACCTGACGTTCATCGATCGGCCCCAGTGCGCGCGCCGCGTCGACATGTTCAGCCGATACCATGACCTCGGCAAAACGCACGCCGAGATCGTCCATGGTAGACGTCAGAATCAGCTTGCCTTCACGGATAAAAATCAGGTCGGTCAAAATGTGTTCGATTTCCTCGACTTGATGGGTGGTGACAATGATGGTTTTGTTCTGGTCGAAATAGTCTTCGAGCAAGTGCTGGTAGAACTGCTTGCGGTAAAGAATATCGAGCCCCAGCGTCGGCTCATCAAGCACCAGCAACTTGGCATCGATCGCCATCACCAGCGCCAGGTGCAATTGCACGATCATGCCTTTCGACATTTCTTTGACCTTCATTGAAGGCTTCAGTTTGGTATTCGCCAAATAACGTTCGGCTTTGGTGCGATCAAATTTTGCATGCACACCGGCAACAAAATCGACGGCGTCCGCGACCCGCAACCAGCGCGGCAGAATGGCGACGTCCGCGATAAAACAGACCTGTGCCATGAGTTCATCACGCTGCGAGCGCGGATCCAGCCCAAGCACATTGAGTTCGCCCT
>JANOEV010000007.1:0-4067 GCA_031413695.1 Burkholderiales bacterium | reverse complement strand
CTAGGTTTTGTCGCAGGCTATCCCACATCGCGACACAGTATTTCGTGCGCGGTGATCGCCGAATCGGATGCGGGCATGCAGCGCGATTATTGGTACACCACGGCGCGCCAGGCCAGCGCGCTGGAGAGTGCTGAATCCGTTGGCCGTACGACCGGCGAGCGCACCTTGCGCCGGCTGGATGCCAAAAAACTCAAAACCATGCAAGCGCCGGTGATCTTCGAAGCATCGATTGCGTCGGGTTTGCTGGGCAGCTTCGTTTCCGCCGTGAGCGGCGGCAGCCTGTATCGCAAAAGCTCATTTCTGCTCGATAGTCTGGGCACGCAAATTTTTTCGCCTTTCGTTCAAATTGTCGAGCGCCCGCATGTGAAGCAGGGCCTGGCCAGCGCGCCATTTGATAACGAGGGAGTGATAACCCGCGACCGCACCGTGATCAAAGACGGCGTGTTGCAAGGCTACTTTCTCTCCAGTTACTCCGCCCGCAAGCTCGGCATGCAAACCACCGGTAACGCCGGCGGCAACCACAATCTGATTGTTTCACACGACGATCTCGACCTCGCCGCGTTGTTCAAAAAAATGGGCCGGGGATTGTACGTCACGGAAACCATGGGCCACGGCAGCAACAATGTCACCGGCGACTATTCGGTGGGTGCGGCTGGTTTTTGGATTGAGAACGGCGAAATTCAGTTTCCGGTTGAAGAAATCACCATTGCCGGTAATTTACGCGATATGTTTAAAGGCATTGTTGCGATTGCCAATGACCACCTGCCGTATGGTTCCAAGCGGGTTGGGTCAATCCTGATCGACCACATGGCTGTCGCGGGCGAATAGACCGGGGTATCGATCAAATGGACGGTCGCCGAAAATTTCTGACTGCGTCCGGTGCCGGGCTGTTTGCAACGCCGCTGGTTACCTCGGCGCAGGCGGCGTCATTGCCGACCATCAAATGGCGCTTGACCTCGAGTTTTCCAAAGAGTCTCGATGCCGCGTACGGTGCATCGGAGTTGATCGCCAAACGCGTCTCCGCATCGACCGGTGGCAAGTTTCAAATCCAGGCATTCGCCGCAGGCGAAATTGTGCCTGCATTGCAGGCGCTCGATGCGGTGCAAAACAACACGGTTGAATGTGCCCACACCGCGCCGTATTTTTATTTTGGCAAAGACCCGGCCTTTGCGTTTGGCTGCGCGGTGCCATTTGGGATGAATGCACGCCATCAGAATGCCTGGATTTACCACGGTGGCGGTATGGCGTTGATGCGCGAGTTCTACGCCAACTACAACATTATCCATTTCCCGGCCGGTAACACCGGTGCGCAAATGGGCGGCTGGTTTCGCAAGGAGATCAAAACCGTTGCCGATCTCAAGGGGCTCAAGTTTCGGGTCGGTGGGTTTGCCGGTCGGGTATTGGCCAAGTTAGGCGTCGTGCCGACACAAATTGCTGCGAGCGATATCTATCCCTCGCTCGAGCGTGGCCAGATCGACGCGGCTGAATGGGTCGGCCCCTATGACGACGAAAAGCTCGGGTTCTTCAAAGTGGCAAAAAATTATTACTACCCCGGTTGGTGGGAGGGCGGGCCGGAGATAGATCTGTTTGTCAATCAGGGCGCGTGGAATGCGCTGCCGGCTGAATACAAATCGATTCTGGAAGCGGCGTGTGCAGAGGCAAATATCGATATGCTCGCCAAATATGACGCGTTAAACCCGGCCGCCTTGCGACGCCTGGTGGTAAATCACAAAGTGCAGTTGCGCCCGTTTAGCCGTGAGATTTTGACCGCTTGCTGGCACGCCGCCAACGAAGTGTATGCCGAAGAATCCGCCAGGAACCCCAAATTCAAGAAGATCTATGATTCGTGGAAGGTGTTTCGCGACGATCAAATATTATGGTCGCGGGTGGCCGAGCAGAATTTTGATTATTTTATGGCGGGTGCAAACCAGCTGCCGAAACGCTAGCCGGTCAAGCGGGCAACACGATGCGCGCCTCGGTCCCGCCGCCTTCGCGCGGCAACAATTGAAACGTTCCGCCGTGCTGTTTTACAATCCGGTCAACAATCGCCAGCCCGAGTCCGGCCCCGGATGCGCCGGTTCTTGAGGTGTCCCTGCGGGTAAAGGGTTGTTTTAATCGCTCGACGTCTTCCGGTGCAATGCCGTCGCCCCGGTCAAGGATCGAAAGTTGCACGCCCCCGGCAGCGTATTTGCGCGAAACAATATCAATGTCCGAGTTGGCGTGTTTCATGGCATTGTCGATCAGGTTGGTGATGACGCGTTTGATCGCCAGCGGCCTTAACGCGACCGGCATCGGCGTTGCCAAATCCAGTGTGATTTGATGGTCCGGGTACGCTCTGCGGGCGCGTTCCGCCGCGGTCTGCGCAATCAGATTGATATCGTGAACTTCCACCTGTTCACGACTCTCATCGCGGGCGAAGTCCATAAACTGATCGATCACACCATTGATGTCCTCGATATCCTTTTCGATATCGCTGCGGGTCTCCTTGTCCGCGGGCAGCATTTCGATGCCCAGCCGCAGCCGCGATAACGGCGTGCGAAGATCGTGGGACACACCAGCCAGAAATGTGGCACGTTCGCGGTCGAGACGATTCAGGTCGTCGCGCATTTGGTTAAACGCCACCGCCACCGATCTGACTTCCGACGGCCCCATCTCGGTCACCGGCTCGGGATTTTTCCCATGACCGAGATCGTGCGCCGCATTCACCAATGCCTTCAGCGGTCGATTTACCCGCCACATCAAAAACAGTGCACCTGCCAACGCCAACACACCGCCAAAGGTCGCCCAGCCGACCCACGCCCAGGTGTAATCCTGCTCGACGATGCGGTTACGCGGGAACACCACAAAAAAGACGCCGTCCCTGACCGGCAATCGGGTGATAAGCAACGGGGGTGCATCCGGCTTTTGTGGCCGGGTGCGCGTGAAGATCTCCGCTTCCGGGCCGAGCTCTTCACGCATGCGTTCGCGAATCACCCGCAACGCGGGAATGTCGGGGGCAACTTCCATCGGCTCGTCATCGCGCCCGCGAAACACGCGCATGCCGCGATCTTCGCGCATCCGTTGCAGGAATTCGCGTTGTTGTTCTGGCGGGATGATTTCCAGTGCGGCACGAATGGTTTTAAGTTGGCCGACAAACCCGATCGCCGCCAGCTGCACCCGCGGTTCGCGTGCGTAGTAGCGAAACAACGCCACCGATACCAGCTGGCTGGCCACCAGTGCCGAAACAATAACAATGGCGGTACGCGCCAGCAACGACTGGGGGAGTATGTTCATTGCGCATCAAACAGGCTAGGCCTGCTTGGCCCCATCCGGGATAAACACGTAACCGCGACCCCACACGGTTTGGATATAACGCGGATTGGCCGGGTCTTCGCCCAGTAGTTTCCTAAGGCGCGATACCTGCACGTCGATGGCGCGGTCAAACGTGTCGTGCTCGCGGCCGCGCGCAAGTTCGGTTAGTTTGTCGCGCGAAAGCGGCACCCGCGGATGGCCGACCATGACCTTGAGCAGGCCAAACTCGCCGGTGGTCATCGGTACGGCAACGGCATCGCGCAGCAGTTCACGGGTACCGAGATTCAATGTGAACGGACCAAAGTGCACAATTTCATCGGTGGTCGAGGGCGCGCCCGGAGTCGGCAACGGTGCCTGACGGCGCAACACGGCATTAATGCGCGCGACCAACTCGCGCGGGTTGAATGGCTTTCCGAGATAGTCGTCCGCCCCCATCTCCAGCCCGAGGATGCGATCGACATCATCACCCTTGGCGGTCAGCATGATGATCGGAATGTTTGCTTCGACTGATTCACCGAGCGCGGTATTCGCCGAACTGCGAATGCGCCGACAAATCGCAAACCCGTCTTCGTTGGGCAGCATCACGTCGAGCACCACCAAATCGTAACGGTTGCGGGTGAATGCGCGATCGAGCGCCTGTCCGTCTGGCACGGTATCGGCGGCAAAGCCCTGCTCGGTCAGATATCGATTCAACAAGTCGCGCAACCGGAGATCGTCATCGACCACCAAAATGCGGTGGCGCGGCGGGGTCGTTTGTGTAAGTTGTCTCATGTGTG
>JANOEV010000006.1:0-6583 GCA_031413695.1 Burkholderiales bacterium | reverse complement strand
CTGAATCGAAAGCAATAGATTTGAATGTGCGTCTGGAAAATTCGGGCGGACCTGCAATGCTTCGCGGTATTCCCCTGCGGCTTCCTCTGAATCGCCAGCCTCAAGATGGGTGTATCCGCACTGGGCGAGGAAGACTGCCAGGTTTGATTTGGCATCGACAAAATCGGGGTTCAGTTCAATTGCACGCAAGTACATTTTGTGGGTTTCGTTCATATATCGTGCGCTCATTTTGTCGAGCTTGAACTGGGTATTCGCAAGGTTGTTTAGCACATCGGGAACATCAGGCGCAAGCGTCAAGGTGTCTTCATACGCTTTTTTCGCGCCTTCAAGATCGCCAGTCCCCGATAGTGCCGCTGCAAGATCTGCATGTATTGCAACATCGTCCGGCTTCAGTTTGATTGCTCGGCGAAACGATTTTGCGGCTTCGCCATATTCGTTTTTGCTGAGTAGCAGTCTGCCAAGGCATTTATGCACGTCAGCAGTGTCGTGGCCATACCTGACCGCAGAGCGGAAAGACTCCAGCGCCTCTTCGGGTTTGCCGACTAAAAGCAATGCGTTGCCAAGATTGTAGTAGGCGGGCGCAAATTTCGCTTGGATCGAGATGGCCTTTTGGCAGGCCTGCACAGCATCATTAGCTTGATTGAGCTTGATCAGAACGGTTGCTAGGTTATTCAGGAAAACGGTGTTTCGCGGGCTGATGGCAATTGAACGTTCGAGCAGCGGCAATGCATCAACATCGTTGTTTCGCTGATGCAATAACATGCCAAGAAAATGCAGCGCATCTTGCTGCCGTGGCGACGTGACCAATATTTGTCGATAAATCTGTTCAGCCCGATCGAGTTGACCGGCGGAATGCTGGTGCAACGCCAGATGCAATTGTGTTGTAACGTTCAACGGTGGGGACTGTTTTGACATTATTCGTGGTTCGCAGTGTTGACCTGCACACACCATTGAGCCCACATGTCGAGGAGTGCGTTCTCAAGCGATGCTGTCGCGAGTGTGGCGTCATAAATGGATGTTTCGAGTATCTCCCTCATGCTGGTGCGAAGCGTGGAAAGTGCGGGGAGATCATTGGCAAAATGCTGCGCGCATGCAACATATTCATCATCTGTTTTCGCGATGAAGTCCTTGAGGCCCAATTGCGACATCGTTGCTGTGCCACACCTCGATGCTGTTGTTACGCCCGCGAGTGTGATTGTCGGAACGCCCATCCAGATGCTCAGCGTTGTCGTTGTACCGCCGTTGTATGGAAAAGTGTCCAAACAAATATCTATCTCATTGTGCATTGCAAGAAACTGATCAGTTGGAACGCGAGGGTGGAGTGACAACCGATCTTCGCCAATGCCAAATTCCGCAAATGTTTGTTTTAGGCGGTCGACATAAGCGGGTGCGTCGGCGTTCCCGATAATCATTCGAGTGTTAGGCAATGCATTCAATATTCTCGCCCAAAGCAAGATTGAATGGCGACTGGTTTTGGCGGGGCTGTTCAAACTGGCGAACGTAAATGTGCCGCTGCGCAGCGCAGGCACTAGCGGATTAATCGGGACATTGGCCACAGGTGGACGAAACGTCGCCGGACGACGGTCAAGTCTGAAAAGTTTCTCTGTGTGGGATGAATCCGTAACGCCAACCGGGTCCAGAAGGTCATCCGTGATGCGGTAATCCATAGCTTTGAGGCCGGTCGTGCCGGGATAACCAATCCAGGTTGCCTGAACGGGTGCCGGCTTCCGGGCGAATGTGCGCAGTCGATTGTGGGCGGTATGCCCACTAAGGTCCAGCAGAATATCAATTTTGTCTGCCTGAATCCTGTTGCTCAATTCTTCGTCGGTCCATTCGGCGCAGACTGCCCAATGGTCAGCGTGTTTCTGGATTCGATCGGTAAACGCGTCGTGCATCAATGAATTCGAGTAACAGAAAATTTCAAATTTTTCTTTGTTATGTTTTTCCAGAATCGGCTCGATGAAGTATGCAACCGAATGATTGTAAAAATCACC
This sequence comes from Burkholderiales bacterium, assembly GCA_031413695.1. Taxonomy (GTDB): domain Bacteria; phylum Pseudomonadota; class Gammaproteobacteria; order Burkholderiales; family Usitatibacteraceae; genus UKL13-2. The sequence goes on along the minus strand of JANOEV010000006.1, from coordinate 4,589 downwards.
GGAAACGTAACCGATTCGTAAACGCCGGTCGCTCGTGTTGGTATGCGTTTTGGAATGATCGGGCCATGCAGAAATATGCGGCCCTTCAAAACGATCGGCAAACGCCAAATGTGCGTCCAGCAGTGCCTGCGGCGAAGTCTGGTCAGAGTATTGCAATGCCATGTGCAGACCCATATATGTCCCGTAATAGTCCGGGTCAAGTGCAATGGTCTTGCGTAGGGCGACGATGGCATTTTCAATGTCGCCCTCCAAAATGAGGGATGATGAGATTCCTAGCTGTGGCAGTACGTATCCGGGGCTGATCGCCAAAGCGTTTTGATAGGCTTGTCTTGCCTTAATGTGGTCGCCAGACAGCGCAAATGCAGTACCCTGATTGTGGAACGCCACTTCCCACCGCGGATTCAAATCGATTGCGCGCTGGAAGCAGGCCGCCGCCTCGGCATGTTTTTCCTGGTCGAGGTACACAGCGCCAAGAAAAAAATGGGTGATCGGGTTATCGGACGCGGAGTTGACAGCGCCTGCCAGAATCCCACTGGCCTCTGGTAGCATTTTCCGGCGGCGCAATAGATCGGCAAAATAACAAAGCGCCTCAATGTTGTTTGGATCGAGTGCCAGTACCTGCCGATAGGCTAGTTCGGCCTCGGTAAACTGTTCGCTGTCGCGCAGCGCGTTGGCGTAGGCCATTTGCGCGGTCACCGCGCCGGGGTTGGATGCCGAAGCAATCTTGTACAGGTCAATTGCGGCTTGTTTTTCGCCCGCCTCAAAAAGCATTGAACCCATATCCAATAGCAAGGCGGCATCATATGGATTTGTTTTGATTGCCGCTTCCAAGTGCTGTCGCGCTTCCGTCTTTTTGCCCTGCGCACGCAAAGCAGCACCAATACCGCGTATTGGCTCTATGTAACCTTGTTTACAAGCGGCGGCTTTTCTGAAACATACCAGCGCTGAAGCGGGGTTGTTTGCAGCAAGATACAAATTGCCAAGATTATTTTGCGCCTCCGCAAGACTGGGAAGGATTGACAGTGCCTTGCGATAACAACGCATGGCATTTTCGCGATCTCCAGACTCGGCATAAATGGCACCAAGATTACTCAGAAAATGCGGGTTTTTAGGCGCAGCGCGGATCGACTCTTCAACCATTTTTAGCGCCGCTGAACTCTTGTCCGCCCGATGCCTCATTAAACCCAAAAAATGCAGAGCGTCGGGGTGGGTCGGATCGCCGGCAAGAACCTGTTCAAATAAATGCGAGGCTAAATCGACTTCGCCGCGTTGCTGCGCGGCCAGCGCTCGTTGGATGTGCATAGCGTTTTGGTAGGCTGTATTAGTGCTGTTCATTTTCTGTAAACGCAGGAATGCGTTGAGTCAATATGGTGGCGCTATATGCATTCGCATATGGTGACCAATCTACAGTTGATCGCCAAACAGAAAAAAAGGGACGCCGAAGCGTCCCTTTTTTGACCTACTTTAGGTACTAAGCTAATCGTGAGATTAGTTCGTGCCTGGACGGAGCATCGTGCCTGAGTCGAGTGCACCGCTGACAGAGTCAGTGATGACATAGCGACCTTGGATGTTGGTGCTAGGTGCCAAGCAGGCAATACGAACTGCTGCGCGGCCAGCGACGGTTGCAGACGCTGCAATGTCGGTTGCCAACACAGCCAACTGACCGTTCGCCGGAACACTAAAGCCACCAGCCAATGTGCCGGCAGTGACGGTGTTACCCGCTTCTGTCAGAACAGTTGCGGTACATGCAGCTGCAGTAGAACCGGTGTTCATGAAGAAGAACCGGCTAACGTAGCGTGTACCACCAAACGAGAACCAAGGCGACTGGAGCTCGGCGCCGTCACGAACCCACTGGCCGGTCGTGCCCAGTGCTGTTGTGCCGGTGGTGGCGTACGGTGCTGCAGCTGCTTCACGCTTGTATGAGCCCGTGAAAGATTGAGCCGCAAGACCGCCTGTGCCGTTTGCAATTGCGCACAAGGTATTTGTGGTGGCGTATGCAGTATTGCCGATCGTGAAATTCGCAGCAGTTGCGCTCAGACCGACTGTCGTGCCCGCAGCAGCGGAACACGCTGGCGCACCGGCAACATCGCCCGTTTGCACAGCGGTTGCTGCAGCGCTCAAGTCACCCGAAATGGTAACGCTGGATGTTGCGCCGGCGACTACAGCAAGGTTTGCAACAGCTGCATTGGTTGCAACATCCAATGGAATAACAGTTGCCAGCTTGTAGGTTGCGATGTTACCGATGATGCCACGCAGATCGGTGGAAGTCGAAACGCAACCGGCCGTGCCTGGAACCTGAGCGGCGCCTGAGCAGAACTGCAGGAAGTTTTGAGTCGCGGCGACAGTTTCAGTCATGCCAACGCCAACCGGTGTTGAAGTGATGGTGACGGCAGGCGCGAAACGAACCAACTGGCCGGTTGTGTTATACAAACGGGTTACGTTTGAAGCAGGTCCCGGGCCATTGGCTGAAACGGCGGTTTCATGCAGGCTGTAGGTCAATCCCACGTTCGCAATTGCTGCCACGCTCAAATTGCCAACCAACGTCAAGGTCAGGACTTCTGACGCTGCGTGGCCGGTTGCGGCGCCGGTAACTTGGAAAATAACATAGTTATCACCAACGGCACCACCTTGAACTACGGCGGTGTTCAGGAAAGCGACTGAGTTAACCAAATAGCCGGCCAAAACAGCATTGGCGAATGTTGCATTGGTCAAATCAAAGCGAATGTAACGGTCATTTAACGACGCAACGCCGAAACCCAGAAGTGATGTTGCAACGGTGCCAGCAAAGTTGATGATTGTTACTGGTGTTCTGGCTTCTGATGCGTAAATGGCTGTTCCGTTCGCGCCTGACACGGTCATTGCCAATTGTGCTTGTGCTGCCGATGCGAACAATGCCGCAACAGCTGCACTCACCAAGGTTACTTTATTCATTGAAACTTTCATTACTGTCTCCTTTGAAGGATTGTGTTAGTACTAACAAAAATTTTCATAACGGTTTAGCGAGGCAGCTCGTTCTTTTTGTAATCGCGCCGGCGCGATGGTATTGCCTTCAAAGAATCGTAATCCGCCTTGCTGACGCCATGAGTTTAATACGACGTCCCGACAATGGTAAAGAAATCTTCGCCACTTTGCAAATCCACCCGTGATTCGCGTGGATTTGCGCCGGTTATGTTGCAATATTACAACAATCCCCAGCAGTTGAGAAGATACTTTAACTATTCATCTGGACGACGTCACTCACGGACATGTGCGACAATATTTTGAACTGGTTACAAATGCAAGTGACACGCCACACACTTTAGCCGAATTTCCGGATGTTTTTTGTGTTCTAAGGCGATTTGATGCGTATTTGATTTTCGATGCGGCATTTTGTCGTTTGGTGGCGACGTAGATCCATCCTGCCTGCAGGTGAAACAGTGTGCGATTTCGACAGCGTGTGGGCCTCTGACATTCTGACCCAATCCCGTTCCACGCGATAATGCTTTTGCCGCACCGCTCGCTTTTGCGCTGTTATCAATCGCAGCCTCCACACCTCAACGACGCCCCGACATGGAACAGCCCTTGGCAACATCTGTGCAAACGACGAACCCGAAAATCGATCTAATCGGTGCCCGACTTGTATTGGCAGGCAAGATCACGCCGGCTGACGTCGATAAAGCGCTGGCCTTCCAGCGTGAAATTGGCGCATCCAACCTGGGTGTGCGCCCCGCCGGCAACCGATTGGGTGCGGTGTTGGTGCGGATGGGGGCGTTGTCCGAGGATGCGCTGTTGCCGCATCTGAGTGAGCAGACCGGTTTGGTGTTGTTATCAGCAGCGACGCTGCCAACGGCCCTGCCAGGCGGGGATATTGTGAATGAAGCGGTGACGACGCTGGGTCTGACCCGCGGCTGGTGGCAATCGCGTGAGGCGGTGCCATTTATGCATAACAACGCCGTGTATGTGATGGCAAAAGACCCGCTGGATCGCGAATTAAACGAACTGGCTGCCAATGCCGCCAGTCTCTGGGGGATTAAAACGGTTGAATTTTGCTGGGTACGCAGCCAGGATCTTCAACTCAGCCTGCAAATACTGCGTGACGGCGAAACCAGCCGTCGCTATGGTCCGGGTGGTAAAGCCGGCAACCTGGGGGATGCCCAATACCTGCGTGAACTCGCCGAAGAGGCGCCGGTGATTGAGTTTGTAAATAACGTGTTGGCGCAGGCGGTTGATGAGCGGGCATCGGACATTCATATTGAGCCGGGCGAACGCGATTTTGAGGTGCGGTTAAGGGTCGACGGGGTATTACAGACCCGGATGGCGCGTCCTCGGGATGGTTTTGATGCGATTGCCTCGCGGGTCAAGCTGATTTCCGGCCTCGATATCGCCGAACGTCGCTTGCCACAGGATGGCCGGATCACCACCCGCGTTTCCGGTGTGGAAATGGATATCCGGGTGTCGGCGATCCCGGGTGTGCACGGTGAATCATTGGTGATGCGGCTGTTGCCCAAGGAGCGCGCCGATTTATCACTCGCCTCACTCGGCATGTCGCCGGATATTTTGAAGGCGTTTGACGCCAATACCAAACGCGCCGCAGGCGGCCTGCCGCTGCG
>JANOEV010000005.1:0-1896 GCA_031413695.1 Burkholderiales bacterium | reverse complement strand
GCAACATTGTCGCGCAACGTCGGCCAGTCAAAACTCGCGCCTTCTGTGTTCCAGCCAAAGCGTTTGGCATCGGCCAAATCTTCTGCAAAGTGCGAACCATAGACCAGCAGCTTTTTCGGCACGCAGCCACGTATAACGCAAGTACCGCCAACACGATATTCTTCGGCAACGGCTACACGAGCGCCGTGCGATGCGGAGATGCGAGCCGCTCTGACGCCGCCCGAGCCTGCGCCGATTACAAACAGATCATAGTCATATTCTGCCATTATCTTATTCTTTCAGTTATGACTGGAATGTAGGGTTAAAGCGCGTTTCGACAAATCGATTGTATGACATACTATGATCGAAATCAGATATGGCCGAGCGCGGCCTCGATCAAAGCTGTGGTCGATGGATCGAAGCCGAAAGGACCATTTTCGCCGATATCTTTTGCAATCTGCTTACCCAACTCAACGCCAAACTGGTCGAACGGGTTTATGCCCAACAACACCGCATTGGCAAAAGTACGATGCTCGTAAAAAGCAATCAAAGCGCCCACGGTAGCTGGAGTCACGTCATCAAGTAAGAGTGTTGTCGAAGGCCGGTCACCCACATAATTGCGTGCAAGATCGTCACTATGACGACCTGACATAAGTGCAGCACCTTGTGCGAAACAGTTGATGAGCAAGGCTTCGTGGTGGGCGGGATCAAAGTCATGCCCCGGGGTTTTGCTCGCGACAAATTCGACAGGTATCAAATGTGTACCCTGATGTAACAACTGGAACACTGCATGTTGGGCGTCTGTCCCAACCCCTCCCCATGTAACTGGTGAACTATGCCGGCCCAAGGGGGCGCCATTGGCAGTCACCGATTTGCCGTTCGATTCCATTTCCAATTGCTGGAGATAATCGGGCAATAGTCGCAAACGTTCATCATAAGCAAAAACTGCGCGGGTTTCGCTAGACATGCATTGTGCATAAAAAAGATCGGAAAATGCCGCTAAAGTCGGTGCATTTTCCAAAGTTGGGGCATTGCGGAAATGCCTGTCCATCGCGGCTGCGCCCTCCAGCAGCTCTTCAAACGCGGCCCAGCCAAGGCCCAATGCTACCGGGAATCCTATCGAACACCAAAGTGAATATCGTCCGCCTACCGCTTCGTTAAAGGTGAGAATGCGGCTTTCATCAATGCCCCACTCCATTGCTTTTTCAGGATATGCCGTCAATGCGACGAATTGTGCCTGTGGATCGGCCACGCCGCCACGTTGCATCCATTCCATTGCACTTGTTGCGTTCAACAACGTTTCAGTTGTTGTGAACGTCTTAGATGCGACAGCAACGATAGTTTTGTGAGGATCCATATCGCGCGTGGCTTCCGCAAGGGCAGCGCCATCCACGTTGGATACAACTTTCACATCATATCGTGAATCCTCGCGCCCCAATGCGTCAATCAACAGCTTGGGCCCAAGTGCCGAACCACCAATTCCGATATGCAAAACATGTTTGATTTCGCCAAACGCGCCCGCCTCAATTGCGTCGATTAAACTGCGCATCCGGTTTTGCAATTTTTTGGCATTGGCGACGGCCTCCGCATTTCCCGATCCCCGTTCTGCCGTATGTTCAGCGGCGCGCCCTTCTGTGGGATTTACAATAGCCCCGGTAAACAAGGCTTCTTTCTGGGCGGCGAGACCGGCCGCGATCGCCATTTCTGAAAAGCCGGAAAGCAAGGCATCGTCGAGATGGGTTTTTGAAAGATCAAAGCGGATACCAGCAAGCTCTATTGTAAGTTTTTCAACTCTTTGGCCGTCCATTTCGAACAGGGAAATCAACGTTTGATTTTCATATCTCTCAAGCGCGTCCCAATTGCTGTTCGTCATTCGCTTTTTCCCATCATTCAGTTGAAAGAATCTCGGTACTGGCC
>JANOEV010000004.1:0-8765 GCA_031413695.1 Burkholderiales bacterium | reverse complement strand
GTGGCGACGGAACTATCCTAAAAAGTGCAGCCAGCGCTGTAAAAAAAATAACTCCAATCCTCGGCATAAATTTTGGCACACTCGGTTTCAATTCCGAAACAGTACCAGAACAAATGGAAGAACCGCAGGCCAGAAATACACATTTGCGCTGGATCCGCGCCACGGTCGGCGAGTTGACCAAACAAATCGCCGTTGATGACGTGTTGTATTTTCAGGCGCAGGACAAGTACGTGAGTGTCTATCTGAAAGAGGGCGGGCGCGACATCGAGGCGTTGATTCGCACGCCGATCTCGGAGTTGATCGAACAATTACATCCCGACGCGTTCTGGCAAATTCACCGCTCAACCGTGGTCAATGTCAATCATATCGCCGGCACCACGCGCGACGTGATGGGCCGCACCCTGGTGAAGCTCAAGGATTCAAAGTCAGAGCTGCAGGTCAGCCGCGCCTATTCACATCTATTCAAACAGATGTGACGCGCCCGGCGGTCGAGGGCGGCATGTTCGCCATTTGCCGGTCGTGCCGGCGCGATAACGCCAGCAGCGCAATGATCGCCCCGACCAGCGCATAGAACATATCCGATTGGGTATCCCATGGGTCACCCTGGGTGCCTAAAAATTCATCCGCGCCCTGACCAAGCCCGAGTGCAACCCACCATTCGATGAGTTCGTAGAAGGCGGAAAACGCGAGGCAGATCGAAATGGACAGAAACACAATCAGGCCCCGCTGCGGAATCTGCCATTTTCGAATCAATAATTCTCGCGCGATGATGGCAGGCACGAAACCCTGCATAAAATGACCGATCTTGTCGTAGTTGTTGCGCGTAAAGCCGAACCAGTCCTGCATCCAGAAACCCAGCGGCACACGCGCGTAAGTGTAGGCGCCGCCCAGCATCAACACCAGGCCGTGCAGCAGGATCAGGCCGTACAACAGGTGGGTGAGTGGAAACCGGTTGCGGGTTGCCCACATCACGGCAAAGCCAACGATTGCGGGGAATACCTCAAGCCACCACGTTACCCGGTCAAACGGCGACCATCCGGATAAGACAAGTCCCGCCAGCCAGACGATGGCGGTGATCAATAGGGGTCTTGGTGTGTCCGTCATCGTCGTCATGCCTCCTTGCGCGCAGGTAAGTGTCGCATGATTTGCGCGTGCTAAAATTTTCCCATGCTCAATATCATTGTCAACGGCCGACCCGTTACCCAGCCTGCCGGTGCGCGTGTTGATGCGATTGTGGCCGGCATGCAGCTGGCGGGCAAACGATTTGCGGTTGAACGTAACGGCGAAATTGTGCCGAAAAGCCGCTTGACTGAAACGCCGGTCGAAGACGGTGACCGGTTTGAAATCGTTATCGCCGTCGGTGGTGGCTGATCAACATGCCGGACAACAATAACGTGGACACCACATTGAATAATCTCGTGATTGCCGGCCAATCCTATCAATCGCGCTTGTTGGTGGGCACCGGAAAGTATCGGGACTTTGCCGAAACAAAACTGGCCATCGACGCCTCGGGTGCGCAGATTGTCACCGTGGCAATTCGGCGCGTCAATATCGGTCAAGACGCATCGCAACCCAGCCTGCTGGATTTTTTGCCGCCATCGCGTTTTACCATTCTGCCCAATACCGCCGGTTGTTATGACGCCAAAGAAGCGGTGCGCACGCTGCGGCTTGCGCGTGAATTGCTCGACGGCCACAAGTTGGTCAAGCTCGAAGTGTTGGCGGATGATTCAACGCTGTTCCCGAATATGCCGGAAACGTTGATCGCGGCCAAGGAGCTGGTGAAAGACGGATTTGACGTGATGGTCTATTGCGCGGATGACCCGATTCAGGCCAGGGCACTGGAAGATATCGGTTGTGTCGCGGTCATGCCGCTGGCTTCACTGATTGGTTCGGGCATGGGGATTTTGAATCCGTGGAATCTGGAAATCATTTTGGATCGGGTCGGCGTGCCGGTATTGGTTGATGCCGGCATTGGCACCGCATCGGATGCCACCATTGCCATGGAAATGGGCTGTGACGGCGTGCTGATGAATACCGCGATTGCCAAAGCGCGCGACCCGGTGCTGATGGCGGGCGCGATGAAAAAAGCCGTCGAATCAGGCCGCGAGGCATTTTTGGCCGGACGCATGCCGAAAAAAATCTATCAGGCGTCGGCGAGTAGCCCGCGCGAAGGGCGCATCGGCTCTTAGGTTGCGGCGGGAGGTTCGGCTAGCCTGCACATGTCAAGCGGCCTGCTATCGAATGCGCAGGCCCGACGCAAATGTCCAGACCAAATGCGATACATTGTCACGGCATTTTCTTCCTGCTGGGCTCGCCTTGAAGAGGGGCCGACCCGTGAAATATGCAGGCTAGAAGCGCCAGAACACGCCAAACGACACGTTGTCAGCGTCAACGTTGTTACGGTCGGTAAAGAATTTGCGCGAGCGTTCGACTTCGAAGCGCAACCCAACGCTGGAATTGAAGTTGTATTGCACACCAACACCGACCACGCCGCTGTTGAGTCCGCGCGTGTTGTTTTGCAAAGCGGTGCCATTCAGTGACGTCTCACCATTGCCCGATGCCAGGCTGTCATTGCGATAGCCGGCGCGGCCGAGCAGGGACATCTTTTTCATCAGCGGCAGTGTGCCGACCAGATCGAGTCCGAGTGTTTTTTCACGGATATTGTTGCCGACAGATTCGGCGGCAAAAATATTGCTGGTCGACGAGCGGCCGGCGTAGCGGCCTTCAACCGAAAAATAAGGCGTAAAACGATAACCCAGCTTGATGCCCACACTCGGTTCGGCTGACAGACTCAGCCCGTTGTTGGCGGTTGCCATTGCATTGAGCGCGGCTAACTCACTCGGCGCGTCACCGCCGTTAAAGCCTGATTGCAGCCGGTTGCGGTCATTGCCGAGCGAAACGCCGCCGTAATACTGGGCATGGGCGTTACCCGCCAGTAGTAGCATTGCGCAAAAAATGGTTTGTGATCGTGTTCGCATCACTCGTCCGATTTCATCCCGGTTGGTTTGTTCTGATGCCGCTTTTTGTATTGATTTGCGCTGCAACCAGCTTAAAGATATGCCTGTCCCGGCAGTGCGTCAACCAAAATTAACCGCCGCTTGGTAACAAAAAGCAAAGTCCAGCAAAGACGCTTATTTCCAAGCAAATATGTCTGAAAAAGCCCGCCAATAAAAGAGGTTGTATTTTGTATTAAGACCCCATTATGACCATCATGGCGATGCCTTGGTTCCCTGGGTTTTGACCAGCAACAACCCTTTTAAGTACTCGCCCTCCGGGAAATGAATCGATACCGGATGGTCCGACCCTGCCGACAGGCGTTGCACAATCTGTGCGTCAACCCCCGCATCAAGCGCGGCACCGGCCACAATTTTTTGAAACAGGTCAATTGAGACACCGCCCGAACACGAATAGGTCATCAGGTATCCACCCGGCCGCAATAATTTTAAGCCGAGCAGGTTGATGTCCTTATAAGCGCGGGTGGCCTTTTCAACATGGTGTGCAGTGGGTGCCAGTTTTGGTGGATCGAGAATGATCAGGTCAAATGAGCGGCCCTGATCGCGCAGCTTGCGAAGATGGGTAAACACATCCGCCTCCATCCATTCCATACGATCGGCGTCGCATTGGTTCAGCGCGGCGATGCGTTTACCGGATTCCAGCGCGGGGCCGGACGAATCAATCGACAATACCGATTTCGCACCGCCCAGCATGGCGGCAACGCTCATGGTGCCGGAATAACAAAACGTATTGAGCACATCCGCGCCGTTTGCCAAGGCACGCGTCAACACGCGGTTATCACGTTGATCCAGATAAAAGCCGGTTTTGTGCCCATGCGCAATATCGACTTCGATTACCATGCCGTTTTCCGAAATCAATGTTTGTGCCGCGAGTGGCTGCCCGCGCAACAGCCCGGTTTGTTCCGGCAGCCCCTCAAGCTTGCGCACGTCCGCATCGGAGCGCTCGTAGATGGTGGTTGCGCCGGTTGCGGCTTCCAGCAGCCTCGCCAGCAGTTCGCGTTGCGGGTCGATTCCCGCCGTCGATAACTGCAACACCGCCACATCGCCGAATTTATCCGCCACCATGCCGGGCAGACCGTCGGATTCACCATGAATCAAACGGTAAGCGTTGCCGGTGGCGGCCAGATGACGGCGGCGATAAATGGCGGCAGCAATGCGTTGTTGATAAAACGCTTCATCAATGACGTCGCGTTCGTCGAACGAGAGCACGCGGGCGGCAATTTGGGACGCCGCCGAAAATGCCGCGGTACAAAGGTATTGGCCGTTTTCAGCCACCACCCGCACAATATCGCCGGACGCAGCACCGCCATGGTCGAGGATGGCACCCGAGAAAATCCACGGGTGCCGGCGCAGCAGTGATTTGTCGCGACCGAATCGGATGATGATTTTTTTCATGTTGCCATTTTAGGCGGTTTGTTTACCCGACCCGGAATGTCTGCCAGCGGCGGCGAGTGTGGGAAAATAAGCCGATGAATGATTCCGCCACTGATCCAAACAAAAATCCGCACCCGCCGATCCGTAGTTACGTGCTTCGTCAGGGGCGCTTGTCGGCGGCGCAGGCGCGCGCGATTGACCATGGCGGCGCCAATATGGTTGTGTTTTCAGGCGAACGTTTGGATGTTGTTGCCGCATTCGGCCGTGGCGGTCCGACCATTGTTGAAATCGGCTTTGGCATGGGACACGCAACGGCCGATATCGCGATAGCCCTTCCCGCCGACAATTTTCTGGCAATCGAAGTCCATACCCCGGGCGTCGGTTCGCTGCTGAAGATGCTCGCTGAACGCAATATCACCAACGTGCGCGTGGTGCAGCACGACGCCGTGGAGGTCATGACACATATGATCGCCGACGCGTCGCTCGCCGGCGTGCATATTTTTTTCCCCGACCCGTGGCCAAAAAAACGCCATCACAAGCGGCGCCTGATCCAGCCGGCCTTTACCAAATTGCTCGCCCAAAAGATCGCGCCGGGTGGTTACATCCATTGCGCGACCGACTGGCAGGAATACGCCGACCATATGCTTGAGGTGTTGCAACACGAGCCGCTGCTGGTCAATGCCGCCGACGGTTTCGCCCCGCGGCCGGCATATCGGACAGAATCAAATTTTGAACGGCGCGGATTGAAGTTGGGGCATGGTGTGTGGGATATTGTGTTCAAACGGCGCTGACGCTTGGCGCAACGCCGCCAAGTTGACGCAGTCGGTTTGGCGGGTGCATCCAAAACATTTGAGGGTTCGTACAACCGGTAGGCATTTCTCTTGAGGAAAATAACATGAACAATACACGCCGCCGTCAATGGCTCAAATCCGCTGCCGCATTGGGCCTGCTCGGGCCGGCCGGAATTTCCGGTTTGATTCAAGAGGTATTGGCAAAGGGTGACGTCCCGACCATCGCCGGTATCAATACCCTGCAGGGCACCGCCATGGTCAATGGCAAGCCCGCACGGGTCGGCACACCGGTCAAACCGGGTGACCGGGTAACCACCGGCCCCAACAGTTTTGCCGTGGTGGTGGTCGGCAAAGATGCCTACCTGTTGCGCGACAACTCAACCGTGGTGCTGGAGGCATCCAAATCCAAACCGGATGTGCTCGACCGGGTGTTAATCCTCACCGGCCGGGTGTTGTCCGTGCTGGAAAAACGTGCACCGGATCAGCGTGTGCAGTTCCGTTCACCCAACGCAACCATCGGTATTCGTGGCACCGGTTTTTACATGGAAATTCACGAAGGCCGCACCTACTTCTGCCTTTGCTACGGTGAGGCGGCAATCGACGGCGCGGGCATGAGTGAACCCAAAATCGTCAAGACCACCCATCACGAATCACCGTTGTGGCTTGACGATCGCAGCGGCGTCATGAAAGCCGAGAAAGGGCCGTTCATGAATCATACCGACGATGAACTGATCATGCTCGAAAAACTCACCGGGCGGGAACCGCCGTTTGTGGCGATGGGATTGGCCGGCAAATACTAGCCGCCCCGGCTGTTTCTGCGACTGTTACGAGATCCTGCCGTAGAAGACGCGGGTGTCGTAGGCAAATTCAATTTTGCCATTGTGCTGATGTGCTTCAAAAATTTCCCGCGCGCGCTTGGCCATTGGCGGGTAGTTCGCGTGCCCGATTGGCGGCACATATGACGCCGAGTGCAGCCGTCCCATCAAGCCATCAAAATCGAAACGCTGCTGATTATCGAATGTCGCTTCAAGGTATGGCCCGCCGAAGAATGACGCAAACATCGCCGGGTCCTGGATATTTTTGTGGTTGATTTGTTTGTAATCTGTGCCCCAGGCCTGCAGCAACGCTTCGTAGTCACGCAAAAACGCAGTTGTATCGACGCGGCGGTCATTCCAGATCAGCGCGGCCCAGCCGGCGTCATTCAGGATGCGCCGGAATTCCGCGCGTGTTTTATCGCGGTCAAACCAGTGAAACGCCTGGCCTGCCAGCACGAAGTCCATCGATTGCAACGGCAGGCGGGTGGCCTCGGCGGTGCCGTCGATACTGGTGAATCGTCCAAAATCGGCGAGGTATTCATCGCCGCCTTCGCGCATTTCCCGGTTGGGTTCAACACCGACCACCGCATTGCCATTTTCCAGAAACAATTTGGCGAGAATGCCGGTACCCGACCCGATGTCGGCGATCACGCTTTCCGGTGTCAGGCCGCAATTGGCCGCGAGCAGGTCGATAATTTCAAGCGGATAATGCGGCCGGTATTTCACGTAGTCGGCGACGCGGTCTGAAAACCGGGTGGTGGCATTGTCCTTTGGATTATGTGCGGTCATTTGGCGGGCAGGATTAAAACCATTGCGCTTTCATTTCAAGCGTGGTGTTGTCGAGGGAGGCAAGCAGATCCAGCATCGGCGTCACCTTTGGCAATTCAAAGGTGAAAAAGTAGCGACATGCATGCCACTTGCCGTGATAAAAATCGCTGTCATCTGCCTGATAATGAGTTGATGCGGCGAGTGATTGCGCCAACCAGATCCACGCCATGACGACGTGACCGAATGCCTCCAGATAAATCGTGGCGTTGGCGAGTGTGCGGTTGACATCGTTGGCGGCCCATAACGTTTGTGTCACCGCACCGAGTCGCGCAACCTGCTTTGCCAACATGCCGGCAAAACGTTGTGTGTCAGGGTGTGAGGACTGTTGCGCCTGTTGAATGGTTTGGATGATACGCGCACCCAACAATTTAAACGCCGCACCATCGTACATGACCACCTTGCGACCGAGCAGGTCGAGGCCTTGAATGCCGTGTGTGCCTTCATGAATTGGGTTGAGACGGTTGTCACGATAAAACTGTTCGACCGGAAAATCACGCGTGTAACCGTAGCCACCAAGCACCTGGATCGCGAGCGAATTGGCTTCCAGGCACCAATGTGACGGCCAGCTCTTGGCAATCGGCGTGAGGATGTCGAGCAGCAGTGTGATGTTGTTGCGTGTGGCGTCATCGGTCGCGGTACGTTCTTCGTCGACCAATCTGGCGCAATAGAGATTTAATGCCAGCGCGCCTTCGACGTATGATTTCTGCGCAAGCAACATTCGCCGCACATCGGCGTGCTCAATAATCGGCACCTGCGGGCTGGCCGGATCCTTGGCCGACACCGGCCTGCCCTGCGGCCGGGTTTTTGCGTAGTCGAGTGAATGTAGATAGCCGGTGTAGCCGAGCATTGTTGCGCCGAGCCCCACACCGATGCGCGCTTCGTTCATCATGTGAAACATACACGCCAGACCCTTGTGCGGCTCACCGACCAGATAACCGATTGCACCCGGCCTGCCATCCGGCAGGTGTTTGCCTTCGCCAAAATTGAGCAGGCAATTGGTGGTACCGCGATAACCCATCTTGTGGTTCAGGCCGGCGAGCACCACGTCGTTACGGGCACCAATACTGCCGTCGTCATTGACCAGAAATTTTGGCACGATGAATAGCGAAATGCCCTTTACCCCGGCCGGCGCATCCGGCAATCTTGCCAGCACCAGATGCACAATGTTCTCCGACAAGTCGTGTTCGCCGCCGGAAATCCACATCTTGTTGCCGGTCAATCGATATTGACTGTTGCCCGACCCATCAGGCGCGGCACGCGTCTTGATATCCGACAGGGATGACCCCGCCTGCGGCTCGGACAGACACATGGTGCCAAAAAAACGACCGGCCAACATGGGTTTTACAAAACGATCAATCTGATCTAATGAACCGTGTGCGAGCAACAGGTTGGCGTTGCCAATCGTCAAAAACGGATAAGCTGCGGTTGCACAATTGGCCGCCATGAAATACGCCATCACGGCTTTGTCGATCAGCGTCGGCAATTGCATGCCGCCCAGCGACTCATCCTGCGCCGCGGCGATGAGGCCGGCTTGGTTAAACGCATCAACGGCAATTTTGACTTCAGGCAGCACGTTGACGGTGGTGCCGTCAAAGTGCGGCTCGTTCAGGTCACTTTTTCGGTTATGCGGCGCAAAGGAGTCGGTGGCGATTTTTTCCGCGATATCCAATACCGCGTCAAACGTCTCGCGATCGTGTTGGGCATAACGTGTTAGTTGCGTCAGCGCGGTGGCATCGAGCCATTCATAAAGCAGAAAATTCAGATCGCGACGTGAGAGGAGGAGCGACATGTTGATGGTTGTCTAAATAGGACGGCCAGAACTTGGGTCCCGTCCCACGGCGCGCCCTGCATGGCGCACCGGTTGCGCGAGCGTGAGGCGATGCCTCACGAAACCCTCGCTCCACCCACCGCGGGGACTGCGATGATTGCCTTCGGGATGACCA
>JANOEV010000003.1:0-3171 GCA_031413695.1 Burkholderiales bacterium | reverse complement strand
CAACCCGATGGTTTTGCGCAAGCCGAACGGCAATCAAATCCGCATTCTTGAGGTCGGCGATACGAATGGCCAAATCAAACCGCTCGTTTTTGAGATCGACAATACGCTCGGACAAATGCAGCGTGATCGACAGGTTCGGGTTCTCACTTACAAACTGCGGAATATGCGGCGCAACATGCTTGCGACCAAAGGCAGTCGGCGCAGAAATGATCAAACGTCCCGTCGCATTTTTTGAACCGACGGTAATGGTCTCCTCAGCGGCAGCGAGGTCGTCCAAAATAGAGCGAACCGTTTCAAAAAACGCCGAACCCTCCGGGGTCAGGGTGATCTTGCGGGTTGAGCGTTTGAACAGCTTGACGCCAAGGCGCTCCTCTAGCTGGTCGATGCGCCGGCCAACCATGGCAGGCGTTACACCCTCTTCGCGCGCAACCGCCGATAAACTCTCGGTCTTGGCCACATCCAAAAAAGTTTGCAGTGCCTTAAATCGGTCCACGCTCCACCCCCCCAAAGTAATAAATGCTTATGTTTTATTGGTTATTATCATACTTTAAGTAACGTAATACAATTTTGTCAAGCACGCAAAGTTGGTCTAATTGCCGGTCCACTGAGGAAACCAGAATGTCCATTACCCACCCGTTACCGACCGGCCTTGCCATCAACACACCTGTCGATGCAGCTTTTGCAACCATCCTCACACCCGAGGCACTCGGGTTCTTCGTCAAACTTGCCCGCGCCTTCGAACCGCGCCGGCAAGAGTTGCTCGCCGAACGTATTGTGCGCCAAAAGGCGTTTGATGCGGGCGTGCTGCCGGATTTCCTGCCGGGAACCAAACACATTCGTGACGGTGCATGGGTGATTGCACCTCTGCCGATGGACTTGCACGACCGGCGGGTGGAGATTACCGGACCGACCGACCGCAAGATGGTGATTAACGCATTGAACAGCGGGGCCTCGACATTCATGGCCGACTTTGAAGATGCAAATTGTCCGACCTGGCACAACATGATCGACGGCCAGATCAATATGCGCGATGCCAACCGCCGCACGATCACCCTCGACGCCAAAGGCAAAACCTACCAACTAAACGAAAATACTGCGGTGTTGATCCCGCGTCCGCGAGGTTGGCATCTCGACGAGAAACACGTCACCCTCGACGGCAAGATCGTTTCCGGCAGTATTTTTGATTTCGCGCTGTACTTTTTTCATAACGTGAAGGAACTGCAGGCGCGCGGCTCGAACCCCTATTTCTACTTGCCAAAAATGGAATCGCATTTGGAAGCGCGATTGTGGAATGACATTTTTGTCATGGCACAAAATGAACTGGGCGTCCCGCAAGGCGGTATCAAGGCCACGGTGCTGATTGAAACCATTGTCGCCGCCTTCGAAATGGACGAAATCCTGTATGAGTTGCGCGATCATTCCGCCGGACTCAACATCGGTCGTTGGGATTACATTTTCTCGGCCATCAAGAAATTCCGTTTGAACAAGGATTTTTGCTTGGCTGATCGTGCGCAAGTCAGCATGACCGCGCCGTTCTTGCGTGCCTATGCGCTGACCCTGGTAAAAACCTGTCACAAACGCAACGCCTGTGCGATGGGCGGCATGGCCGCCCAGATCCCGATCAAGAACGATGAGGCTGCCAATAACGCGGCAATGGAGAAGGTACGCGCCGACAAGTTACGCGAAGTCACGGATGGCTGCGATGGAACATGGGTCGCGCATCCGGGCCTGGTGCCAATCGCCAAAGCGGTGTTTGACGAGCATATGCCGACACCCAACCAAATCCACAGGCAACGCGACGATGTCCATTACACGGCGAGCGACCTGCTCGATTTTCGCCCCGAAGCGCCAATCACCGAAGCCGGCGTCCGCAACAACATTCAAGTCGGCATTCAGTACGTCGGCTCGTGGCTTGCCGGCAACGGTTGTGTGCCGATCTTCAATTTGATGGAAGACGCGGCAACGGCTGAAATTTCCCGTTCACAAATTTGGCAATGGATCCGTTCACCCAAGGGTGTGCTTGACGACGGCCGTAAAGTCACCAAGCAGATGGTATCAACACTCACCGCCGACGAGTTGACCAAGACACCCGCCATTGTCGGCGCCGACGCATACGCCGCCGGGAAATACGTTGAGGGTGCGAATCTCTTTGAAAAGTTGGTGCTCGACGACAACTACGAAGAGTTTCTCACCCTGCCCGCCTATCGCGCGATCGCATAAACAGACAGTGTCCGCCAACAAAAAGCCCGCTGCTGCGGGCTTTTTGGTTTAAGTAACGCGCCTATTAACGGGCATTTCCAGCCATTGTCGCTTCAAACTAGCCGTGGATTGGCGTGGTCGCTATTTGATTCTGCGCTTCTTGTAATCTTCTTCAATCGTGTCTTTGAAGAAGCTCAGCACGGATGACGATGTTGAGAATCGACGCCAGACTTCTGCGGATACATTTGCATACTCAAACGTACCGCTCGATTGCTCGACGAGCAACACCTGCCGGGCACTATCGTAGCTGATACTGCGCAAATTGCCGACCAATACCCGCTTCGTCTCCATGCGCTAATCCACGAGCCCTGCCGTTATCCCGTCAATTGCCGCCATGACCTCGCTCGTTAACTTCGGCAGCAGGTCCAGCGCTTTCATGTTTTCCTGCAGTTGCGAAATGCGTGAGGCACCGGTGATGACAGTCGACACCTGCGGATTCTTTGCGCACCAGGCGATTGCAAGTTGTGCGGTGGTGCCGCCAAGCTGCCGCGCAATGTCGGCCAGTTTTGTAACGGCCGCGTTGCGCGTCGTGTCTGTCAGCGTGTCGCGCATCCATGCAAAGCGCTCCAGACTGCCACGCGAATCGGCGGGAATACCCTGCCCATATTTGCCGGTCAGCAGCCCGGAGGCAAGCGGGCTCCAAGTGGTGAGGCCCGTTCCGACTTCGCTGTAGAGGCGCGCGAACTCGGTTTCAACTTTATTGCGATGAAACAGGTTGTATTCAGGCTGCTCCACAATCGGCTTGTGAAGATGGTGCTTTTCGGCAATTTGCCAGGCACCCATGACATCGGCCGCGCTCCACTCCGACGTTCCCCAATAGCTCGCCTTCCCCTGACTGATGATGTCGTGCATGGCAAATACGGTTTCTTCGAGCGGCGTATTCGGATCCGGCCGGTGGCAGTAACCAATCCC
>JANOEV010000002.1:0-6549 GCA_031413695.1 Burkholderiales bacterium | reverse complement strand
CTGGGTGACGCCGACAACCGTCAAGCCCTCGATGCCGCGGGCGCTGACAACAAAGCGTTGCGGACGTTCTTCGGTATTCATCACTTGCAGACGGTAGACGTTTTCGAACTTACCGTCTTCGACTTCGCGGGCGAGTGAGGTTCGATCGCGAATCACGTCCACTTTGACCGGTGCGCGGTGCCACAATGAAAAGCCGGCGGCAAAAATGATCGCCCACAGAGCGGCTGTGTAAATCATCACCCGCGGCCGGAACACGCGGGTGAGCATTTCGCGCCAGCCGTAGTGACGATCCATGGCGTTCAAGGTTGCGTACCGGATCAAGCCCTGCGGATAACCCATTTTGTCCATCACCTGATTGCAGCCGTCGATACACGCCGCACAGCCGATACACTCGTACTGCTGGCCGTTGCGAATATCGATGCCGGTCGGGCATACCTGCACACAGATGTCACAATCAACACAATCACCAAGGCCCTTGGCTTTATAGTCGGCCGTCTTGCTGCGCGCACCACGCGCTTCGCCGCGGGTCGCATCGTACGTGATGACCAGCGTATCACGGTCAAACATGGCGCCCTGGAAGCGTGCATAGGGGCACATGTATTTGCAAACCTGCTCACGCATCCACCCGGCGTTGCCGTAGGTGGCGAAGCCGTAGAACAGCATCCAAAAAAGTTCCCAGCCGGCGAGCTGCCAGGTCAATATCTGCATGCCGAGTTCGCGAATCGGCACAAAGTACCCGACCAGTGTAAAGCCGGTCCACAGTGATAGCCCGATCCAGACCATGTGTTTGCCGGTCTTGGCGGCGACCTTGCTGGCCGAAAGCGGTGCGGCGTCGAGCTTTTTCTGTTTGACGTGACCACCCTCGAACGCACGCTCTATCCACAGAAAGATCTCGGTATAAACCGTCTGCGGACACGCGTATCCACACCAAAGGCGTCCGGCAACGGCGGTAAACAGAAACAGCGAGTACGCACAAATCAGCAGCAGTACTGTCAGATAAATAAAATCCTGCGGCCAGAACACAATCCCGAGAATGTAAAACTTGCGCGCGGCCAGATCGAACAATACCGCCTGCCGGTCGTTCCAGTACAACCATGGCGTGCCGTAATAAACAAGTTGGGTGAGCACCACCATCGCCCACCGCCACTTGGCAAACCAGCCGCTGACCGCACGCGGATATATCTTCTTGCGCACTTCGTACAGCGCTTCCTCGTCTTCAGTTGCGTCGACGATGCCCGGTACGATCGGGATGACCTTATGCCCGCCAGCTGAATTGGTCATCCTTGTTCCCTGCACGCGCTATTTCTTGCTGCCGGGCTTGGTTGTTGCCGACGCAGGCGACGGCTCGGTTGGTGCCGAGACCGCCTCTGCCGCCACTACCGGGGGTTCTCCTCCTCCCAGACTGTAGACGTAGGCCGCCAGCACATGCAGCTTTGCCTCACCGAGCCGTTCAAGCTGCGCGGGCATGGCATTGTTGCGGCCAAGGTTGATACCTTCTTCGATTGTCTCGGCGCTCGAACCATAGAGCCAGATGTTATCGGTCAGATTTGGTCCGCCGAGTGCGCGATTGCCTTTGCCATCCATACCGTGACACGCCGCACACACGGCAAACTTATCTTTGCCTTTTGCGGCCAAACTTGCGTCATGCTGCAATCCAGACAAAGAGCGAACATATTGTGCGACCGCCTTGACGCCATCAGCGCCGCCGAGTGCCTCTCCGAGTGGCGGCATCACGCCATTGCGTCCCGCCGCAAGTGTGGCCTTGATGGAGGCGGGATCGCCGCCGTACAACCAGTCCTTATCTGTCAGGTTGGGAAAGCCCCTGCTGCCAACGGCGGCCGATCCATGACATTGTGCGCAGTAGTTCAGGAACAGCCGCTGGCCGATCTCTACCGCCTGTTTATCCTTTGCAAGGTCGGCAATAGCCACGGCAGAGTACTTCGCAAATATCGGTCCAAATTCCGCCTCGGCCTGCTTCATTTCCTGTTGATATTGCCCGGCCGATGACCAGCCGAACGAACCGGCAAAATTGCCGAGACCCGGATAGACGGCAAGGTAGACAATCGAGAAAATCAGTGTCAGGTAGAACAGCCACTTCCACCAGCTTGGTAAGGGGTGGTTGTACTCCTGCAGATCTTCATCCCAAACGTTGCCATGCAGGGCGACTTTTTCACCTTTTGGCAATCGTTTGGTGGTCATCAGTTTGAGCAAAACGCCGCAGCCGATGATCGAGACCACCGAAATAATGACAATGTACCAGTGCCAAAACTCGCTTAGATGCTTTTCCATCATATGTCCTTAATTTTTGGCGGGCTGGCGCGGGTTGGTGGCGGGTTCACCGATGTCGTCGTCGGCAAACGGCAACATGGCCGCCTCTTGAAAGCGCGCGCGGTTCGTCCCGCTCCATGCCCATAGCACGATGCCAATGAAGACCAGGAAAGAAATCAATGTGACGAGTGAGCGAAGTGTGGTCAGATCCATGATGGTTTCCTTTCGTTATTTGGTTTTGAGCGCCGTGCCGAGCACTTGCAGATAGGCGATCAAGGCGTCTTCCTCGGTCTTGCCCTTGACGTCAGCTGCGGCATTTGCGATTTCTTCGTTTGAATACGGCACACCCACGGTGCGCAGCGCGTTCATGCGTGGCGCCATTTGCGCCGGATCAATCGTGCGTTTTTGCAGCCAGTTATAGGCGGGCATATTCGACTCCGGCACCAGGTCGCGTGGTTGGCGAAGATGCAGCCGATGCCATTCATCGCTGAATTTGCCGCCAACGCGATGCAGATCCGGCCCGGTACGTTTGCTGCCCCACTGAAACGGATGGTCGTACACAAACTCGCCCGCCACCGAGTAATGGCCATAACGCTCGGTTTCGGCGCGGAACGGCCGGATCATTTGTGAGTGGCAGTTGTAACATCCCTCGCGGATATATACGTCACGACCGGCAAGTTGCAGCGGCGTGTAGGGTTTTAGCCCGGCCACCGGCTGGGTCAGATCCTTCTGGAAAAACAACGGCACAATTTCGACCAGTCCGCCAACGGCAATCGTCAGAATGACCAAAACAATCATCAGCCCGACATTGCGTTCAATATGTTCATGTGTGAACTTCACTTCAATCTCCCTGTGCAATGGCGGGTTGGGCGTTGCCGGGCGGCGAGCCTGTCGGCAGCGAATCAGGAATCGGCGCGTCATAGGCGCTGCCAAGCGCAATCGTGCGGGCAACGTTGTATGCCATGATCAACATGCCGACAAAGAACATCAGCCCGCCCACCAGACGAATGGTCCAATACGGGTAGCTCGCCTTGACGCTTTCGACAAAGGTGTAGGTCAAGGTGCCATCACTATTGACCGCGCGCCACATGAGGCCCTGCATGACGCCTGAAACCCAAAGGGCGGAAATGTACAGAACGATGCCGAGCGTGGCGATCCAGAAATGCATTGAAATCAGTTTTACCGAGTACATTTCCTTGCGGCCAAACAAGCGCGGAATCAGGTAATACATTGCGCCAAACGAAATGAACGCCACCCAACCCAGCGCGCCGGAATGGACGTGGCCGACAATCCAGTCGGTGTAGTGTGCCAATCCATTGACGGTCTTGATCGACAACATCGGCCCCTCAAAGGTCGACATGCCGTAGAACGAAAGTGAAACGATTAAAAACTTCAGGATCGGATCGTCGCGCAATTTGTGCCACGCGCCCGAGAGCGACATGATGCCGTTGATCATGCCGCCCCATGACGGTGCCAGCAGAATCAGCGAAAACATCATTCCCAATGATTGCGCCCAATCCGGCAGCGCGGTGTAATGCAAATGGTGCGGGCCGGCCCACATATAGGTAAAAATCAGCGCCCAAAAATGCACCACCGAAAGACGGTAGGAATACACCGGACGCTCGGCTTGTTTTGGCACGAAGTAATACATGATGCCGAGGAAACCCGCCGTCAGGAAAAAGCCCACGGCGTTGTGTCCATACCACCATTGAATCATCGCGTCCTGAACACCGGCGTATGCGGAGTACGATTTCCACATGCCTGCCGGCACGGCGGCGCTATTGACCAAATGCAAAACCGCAACCGTCAAAATAAACGCGCCGTAGAACCAGTTGGCGACATAAATGTGCGGCACACGGCGGCGCATGATGGTGCCAAAAAAGACAATCGCATAACTAACCCAAATGACGGTGATCAGGATATCGATCGGCCATTCGAGTTCGGCGTATTCCTTGCCACTGGTAATGCCGAGTGGCAGCGTGATCGCCGCCAGCACAATGACCAGTTGCCAACCCCAGAAGTGCAGGGCGGCAAGTTTGTCTGAAATTAACCGAACTTGACAGGTGCGTTGCACAACGTAGTAAGAGGTGGCAAACAGCGCACAACCGCCAAATGCAAAAATCACTGCGTTGGTATGCAGTGGTCGCAGCCGGCCATAAGAAAGCCACTCGACGCCAAACGTCAGATCCGGCCAGATGAGCTGGGAAGCGATGATTACGCCAACCAGCATGCCGACCACCCCCCAAACAATGGTCATGATGGCGAATTGCCGCACCACCTTGTAGTTATATGTATTGACGGTATCTTGCATATCACAATCCTTATGGTCGAAATAGCGGCATCGCGCGCTTGGGTAAAAGCGAGCCTGCCGGCATGATTGCAGCTTGGTAAATCGGTATGTTGATATGGATCAAATCAGTCGTCATCGAACGTCAAACTTTGTGTTGCGGAAGGGTTGACAAGGGTGGCGCGATGTTGTCCTCTGAAAGGGGCGGCCGGTCATCGTCGATCAGAATGCGTTGTCCGGGCCCATCGAGGTCGTCGAACTGGCCGCTGCCTGCCGCCCACCAGAATACGGCGCCGATACCGAGCGCGATCAGTACCGACATTGGGATCAGGATCCAGAGCGATTCCATGACCATAACCTTGACGCGTTAATCACCACCACCAATGAACTTGCCGCCATGCCGACAGCGGCAATAAACGGCGTCACCAGGGCGCAAAATGCCAGCGGTAGCGCGACCGCGTTGTAGGCGAACGCCCAGCCGAGATTTTGCCGGGTGATAACCAGCGTTCTTCCGGCCCTTGCAAAGGCATCACCAATACAAATGAACAACTGCTGTTTGCCCTCGTCAAGTACGGCGTCGGACGAGAGCCTGGTCAACGATGCGCCCGAGGCAAGGCCGATACCGGCATCGGCGGCAGCCAGCATCGGAGCGTCATTCATGCCATCACCAATGGCAACCACGCGGCGGCCTTGTGCCTGCAGCGCCAAAATATAGTCGCGCTTGTCCGCAGCCGATTGTGATGCGCGAACCCGTCCTGTATCTAAACCACATGCAATGGCAACTGCATTAACCACAGCGGGGCGGTCACCGGAAAGCATATGTACCTTAAGACCATCGGCCTCGAGGGAGGCAATTGTGTCGGCGGCATTTGGCCGGACCGCATCGTCAAATACCAGCGTCGCGAGATGCGACCAACGCCCGACACGCTTCACCGACAGTGTTGCCAGTGTTTTATTGTCATCGAAGGCGTGATCCATCATCGTCGCCTGCT
Source organism: Burkholderiales bacterium (assembly GCA_031413695.1). GTDB lineage: Bacteria > Pseudomonadota > Gammaproteobacteria > Burkholderiales > Usitatibacteraceae > UKL13-2. The sequence continues at coordinate 1,002 of JANOEV010000002.1, read as the reverse complement.
CATCGCCAAGTGCAAAAGTCATGCTGCCAAATCGATAATGTTCGCCACTGATCACTCCCTCGACACCCGCGCCGGGTGCATGGCTGAGTGTGGCCGCCACCATTTGCGGTGTGGCGTTATTGGTGCCGTCCGCTTGATTGCAAAATGCGCGGGCAGAATTTTCCCGTTGTATTGCCCGGGCGACCGGATGGATGGCGCCGGACTCGAGCGCACCACAGATTGCAAGGTGGCTGTCCGGTTCGCCTGTTACGCAGCGAATGTCGACCAGCTGCCAGTGGCCCGTGGTGATGGTGCCGGTTTTGTCAAACACCACATCCGTCGCCGTGGCCAGGGTCTCGAGTACATGGCCGCGTACCACCAGCATTCCGCGTTCGGCCATGGCGCCAAGCGCCGCGGCTGAAGAAGTTGGTGCAGCGAGTGCAAAGGCGCATGGGCAGGTAATCGCGAGCACCGCGACGGCAACATCCAGACTTTTTTCAGGATCGAGTACCAGCCAGATCAGTGCGCCGCTCAACGCCAGCAACACGGTCGTCGGTGCCAGATAACGCGCGACCTTTTCAGTCATCCCATGGAAAGCCGGACGCGCGAGCAGTCCGCTATCGACCAGCCGTGCCAGTTGCGCCAGCACACTTTGTTTCCCCACTGCTGTGACCCGCACCACGATTGAACCGATCATATTGACGGTACCGCCAACGACGGTGTCGCCGACATTCTTTGCCACGGGTTTCGATTCGCCGGTCATGAGTGCTTCATCAACTTCGCTTGTACCGCGAAGGATCACACCGTCAGCGGGTATCACCGCACCTTGTTCGACGGCGATGATTTCATCTTTCGCAAGCGCCTTCGATTCCACCGGTTCACTCGCCTCACTGCGTGGAAAATCAATCAGGCGCGACACAACAACCGGCCGGGGGTTTGCCATGCGCTCAATCCGGGCAACCGCGCGATCGCGGGTGGTCGATTCGATCCAGCGGGCGCCGAGCAACAAGAAAACAAACATCG
>JANOEV010000001.1:0-2728 GCA_031413695.1 Burkholderiales bacterium | reverse complement strand
CTTCTGATACCCGGCCAAATGTCAGCCATTGCTGGATACTATAATTCAGTTCCGGTGTTATTATTGGTGTGTATAAATTCTTGTTCCTGAAAAATTCCATTGTCAACAGAAACCCTTCATCTGAAAATTGACGAAGCCCGTTTTCTGTAACATCTGATGCAATAAAATAATTGTCAAAAGCAAGGTAAGTGGTAAATTTATTCAGCTTGGTCATTAAAAAGGAATGATCTGTTTTTTTAGCCAGCAGATCTTTAAAATCAACCATGATCGTATTGATCAATTCATTTTTGAATGCACTGCTGTCATGCTTGTTTGAGGTTAGTAGAATATTATATGTTTCGAGTGCAAGGTCAAACCTTGCCTTTGAAGTCAATCCTGATAAATAGGCATTTATAGATCCTTTCTCATGACGTTCCAGCATTAACAATGGAAATGATTTTAATTGCGAACCCACTTCCTTACTGCCCATGAGGTTGAACAAATCCTTCCTGACCTTTTTAATTACCTGATTATTTTGCTTCTGTGTTGCATCATACCAATAAAATCCACTTAAGATAAGCATGGCAGTTATAGCCACTACGATCGCAATACGTTGCGGACCATATTTAATAAATGCCCTGGAAAAGGCTACTTTCCGGGCACTTCGTTTAATAAACTCCTTAACATCAGCGAGTACAGATTCTGCATCAGCATTTACTTTCGATTGATCAACCTGTATCTCTGTATAACGTTTTATCCAACCTGCATTTGGTTTACATTTCGCATACCAACTTTCAAAATAAGTAAGAGGCCCGATCGGTAATAAAAAACCACTGCTTTTTTTACTTGTCTTCCATCTGTCAAGCTGCTTTTTAAAATCCAGGAAAGTAGCATAAAACTCAAACTCCTGGCTGGCCCAGGTATTTAATTTATCCCAGTTCCTGATCAGGCTTTCATGGGTAACATCCAATACAGTATCATTTGAAATAGTATGTGTAGCAGGATCTGCCGTTTTAAAAGGCCTGATAAAAGAGTTTCCTTCTTCCCGGTAAATACTCAGCACTTCACTGATCACTTCGGAAGTACTGGAAGCTGAATTTATGATACCGGTAATTTCTCCCAGGGTCATACGGTTACGTACCGCACGGCTATTATCTATCTTGGTCAGGCAACTAAAAGTCAGGGCAATGATTCGTTTTGCTTCATGCTGGGTAATTGGATGATCCGGATGTTTTTTATTAAAATTCACCCATGCATTTTCATATAAAACACTGGCGTGGATTTCTATTACCTTACTGAGTCCGGTTTGATGATAATACTTTTGCCTAACTGCAGGCAGGTTATCAAACCATTTAATAAAAACTGATTGTTCTTCATCGGGTAATTCATTGGCCGACATACCACCCACTTTCGCATAATGAATAAGGTCCATTTCCTGGCGTCCTTTATCAGCAGCAAGCCATACCTGGTTCAATGCATGTTGCAGAATAGGCAACTGGTCCACGCCATCGGCAATATCATATACTATTCGTTCAATAAGACGTTGCGAGATACGATTGCCGCTCAGGATAGCCGGTTCTTCAATAACCTGTTTCAGGTCCTTTCGTTTCAGACGGGGTACAAAAAACTGTGAAAAGCCAATATACTCCGGCAAACCCCTGAAAGCAGAACACTGACCAATATAGTCGGAACGCATAGTACATACAATATATACCGGGATATTTCGCTTAATGGCAATTCGGGCTGTTTCTAAAACAAGGTTTACAACGATCTGCGAATCCTGAGAGGGCGCTTCATTATAAAAATTCTCCGGGTTGGTAAAGAATTCTTCAAACTGATCAACCAGGATCATTAAATTAGCAGCTTTTCTTTTTCTATCTTTTTTTTCAGTGTCTCCTAATTGTTTCCATTGTTCTATTGCCTCATCAATGTAAAAATCAGAATTGGTATAAAGATCGATCAGGGATGAATAACCACGTCGCAGTTCAGTTTCAATGGTTGAGGTTTCATAGTCAAAGGTCTTTGACAGGGCATCTGCCATATTAAGGATCGGATTACGTTCCGGCCGAAAATCAGCCACTACCCAATTTGTGTATTTTGCTTTAAAAAAACCTGCCCTTGCATTTGGAATAAGACCGGCATAAATAAGCGATGACTTTCCTTCTCCGGAAGCTCCTGTAACCATCAGGAATTTGTTTTGTTCCAGCAAAGCTGTGATCTGGTCCACCTGTAGATCACGGCCTTTAAAATAAAGGCTTTCCTCTTCGGTAAATGACCGGAGGCCTGTATAGGGGCATATGGTTTGCTGGTCGTTCATTTATTCATTTTCATTGATATAAATCAGAAATGAATTATCAAATCTGTTATAGTTTTTCTGGAATTTCATCCATGATTTCTTTTTTTCTCCATTCATATTATTTCCATACAAGGTAAAATAAAGAAAAACAGCTTTGTCTTCATTGGCAATTATTGATGGAACCTGTTGATATGCTTTATAAAGGTTCCCATGATAAGCAAATGCCTTACTAAATTGTGCCATAGTGAAATACTTAGCAAAGGAATTTTTAATCGTTCGGTAAGCAATGGTTTCATTCTTCTCCGGGGCCATATACATTTGAGCAATGGCAACCAGCAGACGATTGGGTTGAAACACTTCGGGATTATCCTTGTTCATTTCTGCTGTGGCAGAATCAAGCATTCTTTTGGCCATGACAGGAGATCCTTTTTTTATTGATATCATCTGGCTGGC